>NZ_JBEPQV010000011.1:0-191908 GCF_040548035.1 Bradyrhizobium sp. LB8.2
CAACCAAGTGCACCAGAGGATCATGCGGCCACACTGCTCCAGGCGGAACCCCGCAGCCACGATACCGTGTTCATGGTCCGTGTGCAGCGCCGGTTCGGAGCTGGGGGCTCATGGTGAGGAGCGCGCCCTTGCGCGCGTGGCGGACGATGCTGCGCATCGCCGCGAGAACCATGCAGGCCCCGCTGATGCAGCCCGGCCTCGATCCTTCGAGACGCCGCTTCGCGGCTCCTCAGGATGAGGGGAAAGAGTTTGTGGTGAGATATCCGTCGAGGCAGAAACATCCCGGCACAAACAAAAAAGGACCAACTTGCGTTGGCCCTCCTTGTCGTGCGAACAGACCCGATCCTGACGACCCCGGGGGGCTGGGGGCTGAGGAATCCGGAACCGAAAGGACCGGGTCAACGCACACCTGCTTCTTCGCAGGGCAGGGCGGCAGTCGCTTGGCGGAAAAGCGGCGACACTATGATTCTTGCTAACGATCCCGTGACGATTTGCGCGACAGAGTTCCACCCTGCGTGTGCCCGGAATTCATCGGATTTTATGCGTCCTCTCAAGGCCCCCTTGCGGTGGGGAACAGTTGGGGCAATCATGCAGCTGTCATGATCCGCGGTTCCGGGGACGGTCTTCGCGGACGTGGTCATGCTGTGGCGACAGGAGGCTTTCTATGAGTCTGTCGGAGGATGCCGATCCGAGCGAACAGCGCGCGGCGGCGCGCCCAGCCGCTGCGAATGCGCAACTGGGCCGGGTGACGTTCAACCGGCTCGAGTTGCATCGTATTCTCAATCTCTACGGCCGTATGGTCGCCGACGGCGAGTGGCGTGACTATGCCATCGACTTCCTGAAAGACCGCGCCGTGTTCTCGGTGTTTCGCCGCGCCTCGGAAGTGCCGATCTATCGCATCGAAAAAGATCCGCGCCTCGCGCGCAAGCAGGGCATGTACAGCGTGATCTCTGCGACGGGTCTGATCCTGCGCCGCGGCCACGAGCTCGAACGCGTGCTGCTGGTGATCGATCGCAAGCTGGCTGTGGTGTAGCTGCCCACCCATCCTGCGAGAGCGAGCCTAGTTCCCCGGCACCGTACCCGCGCCCTCGCCGAGGTCGCGCTGCATCATCACCGTATCCAGCCAGCGGCCGAATTTCAGCCCGACGCTGGGGTGCGTGCCGATCATCTTGAAGCCACCCTTGGTGTGCACGCCGATCGAGCCGGCATTGGCGGAGTCGCCGATCACCGCGATCATCTGGCGGAAGCCTCGCGCCTCGCATTCGGCGACCAGACGCTCCAGCAACAGAAGTCCGACGCCGCGACGGTGAAAGCCTGGATCGAGATAGATCGAGTTCTCGACCGTGAAGCGGTAGGCCGGCCGCGGCCGGTAGGCCCCCGCATAGGCATAGCCGGCAACGCGGCCGTCGAGGATGGCGACGAAATAGGGATAGCCGCCGTCGATCAGCGTACGATAGCGGCGCGTCATCTCGGCGAGGTCGGGCGGGTCCAGCTCGAAGGTCGCGGTGCCCTCGCGGACGGCCTGCTGGTAGATGGCGGTGATGGCGGGAAGGTCGGCCTCGAGGGTGGGCCTGATTTCAGGTGCGGACATGGGGCGAGATTAGAGCGTTCCCGGGACGGCTGGAAGAGGCAACGGCTTCTCGGCGTGGTCTTCGCGAGCGCAGCAGGCCCATCTTCTCCGCTGTCATGCCCCGCATAGGCATCCAGTACTCCGAGACAGCGCGGCTAGAACGGAGCCGCTGCGGCGTACAGGATCGCCCGCCCCAGTGCGCAATTGCGGACAAGGCGGGACGATGACAGCGGCGGGTGCTGCGACGTCCGGCCCCAAACAAAAACCCCGGCCTTTCGGCCGGGGCTCGTGTTGTTCGCTCTGGGCTTGCGCTTAGTCGCGCTGGCCCAGGAGCTGCAGGAGCAGCGTGAACAGGTTGATGAAGTTCAGGTACAGCGACAGTGCGCCGGTGATGGCCGCACGCTCCGCGACTTCACCGCCGGCCGAGGCGTAGCCGTAGATGTAGTCATTCTTCAGCCGCTGGGTATCCCAGGCGGTGAGACCCGCGAACACCAGCACGCCAACCACCGAAACGACGAACTGGAGCAACGAGCTCGCCAGGAACAGATTGACCAGGCTCGCGATGACGATGCCGATCAGGCCCATGAACAGGAACGAACCCATTCCGCTCATGTCACGCTTTGTGGTGTAGCCGTAGAGGCTGAGCGCGCCGAAGGTCGCCGCGGTGATGAAGAACACCCGCACGATCGAGGTGTGCGTGAAGACCAGGAAGATCGAGGACAGCGAGACGCCCATCAGCGCGGCGAACACCCAGAACAGGATCTGGGCGGTCGAGGGCGCGAGACGGTTGATGCCCGCCGAGATCACGAACACCATGGCGAGCGGCGCGAGCATGAACAGCCACTTCAAGGGGCTGACGAACATCGCGTAGCCGAATGGCGTCAGGAACAGCTTGCCGACGCGGACGGCTTCCGGGGTCGGAACATCCGTCACGGCGGCCATGTAGACGCCGAGTGCGGCAAGGCCGGTGATGGCCAGGCCGATGCTCATGTAGTTGTAGATGCGCAGCATGTAGGCGCGCAGGCCGGCATCGACCGTCGCGGCGTCAACACGCCCGGCGGCCCTGCCGAAAGGAGAAGCGTAGTTACGGTCTAGGTCCGACATGGTCGAATTCCCGTTGGTTAGCCCGGTCCGGCATGAGGGCTCCATGCCACCGGTTCGTCAAATTCTATCTCGGATACCGATGTCTGCCGACTAAATTTTGGCTAACAATCGGGGCTCCGAACCCATTCGATATGTGGGAAACTAACACATTCGCTGCAACCGTCCACGCGCGGCTGAATGTCGCCCTCGCCCGCAATCCTGGCGAGCAAACGTGGTTAATCGCCGGAATCGTGCGATTCCGCCCCCGCACAGCCGCCCGCTACCATTTGTCACAAATTCCGCAGCACCGTGGCGGGCTTTTTGTTCAACGCTAGGAGCGTGCCGGCGAGCCCGAGCCCGACCGTGACGACCAGGGCGGCCGCGACCACGCCAGCCGCGCTGCCGGCCTGCCAGACGAAGGTGAGCGTCATCAGCCGGGTCACGATCATCCATGCAGCGACGCTGCCGGCGAAAACGCCGAAAACCGCAGTGGCGAGGCCGATCAGGAGGTATTCGAGCGCATAGGCGCCGAGCAGCCGCAGCCGGGTCGCGCCCAGGGTCTTGAGGATCACCGCATCGTAGACCCGGTGGCGATGGCCGGCGGCGAGCGCGCCGCCCAGCACCAGGATCGCCGAAATCAGGGTCACCGCGCTGGCGCCTCGGATCGCCAGCGCCAGATTGGTCACGACCGAGCCGACCGTCTCCATCACCTCGCGCACACGCACGCTCGTCACCATCGGATAGGCGTCGGCGACCTCCTTGATGATCTTGCCGTCGCCAGCCGCGTCGCCGCCGGCTTCCGTCAGCGTCGCGATGTGGGTATGCGGCGCGCCCTTGAATGCGTTCGGCGAGAACACCAGGACGAAATTGATGCCGAGGCCCTGCCAGTCGATGCTGCGCAGATTGCTGATCTTCGCGGGGATGTCGCGGCCGAGGATATTGACCACGACCTCGTCGCCGAGCTTGAGGCCGAGCCCGTCCGCGATCTTCTTCTCCATCGAAACCAGCGGTGGGCCGGTATAATCGGCGCTCCACCACTCGCCCTCGACCACCTTGGAGCCTTTCGGCAGATCGGCGGTATAGGTCAGGCCACGGTCGCTCTGCAGCACCCACTCGGAATCGGTAGTGGGCTTGAGCTCCTCGGCGCGGACGCCGCGGGCTCCGACGATGCGCCCGCGCAGCATCGGCACGTCCTCGACCTTCGCGCCAGGGGCGATCTGGCGCAGATAACCGTCGAACTGCTCGGCCTGCGTGCTCGGGATGTCGATGAAGAAGAACGATGGTGCGTGCTCGGGCAATGCCGCCAGGAACTGCCGGCGCAGATTGCCGTCGATCTGGGTGATGGTGACGAGCACCGCGAGCCCGAGGCCCAACGACAGCACGACCGAGGGCGTCAGCGCGCCCGGCCGGTGGATGTTGGCGATCGCGAGGCGCAGCATCGGCAACCGCGTGCGCGGCAGCCGCCGCGCGATCGCCATCAGCAGCACGGCAATGCCGCGCAGCAGCGCGAACACGACGACGGAGGAGGCCACGAACACCGCGGCGATGCGCTTGTCGAACGACAGGCCAATCACGACCGCGATCAGCAGCGCGACCACGACGGCCATGAAAACGAGGTAGCTCCAGCGTGGCCGGTGCCATTCGTTGCTGATGGTGTCGCGGAACAGCGCGGCCACCGGCACGTCGTGCACGCGCCCGAGTGGCCACAGGCCGAAGGCAAGCGCAGTGAGCAGCCCATAGACGAACGACAGCGCGAGCTCGTCGGCATGCACCGCCGGGACCACCGGCAGCGGCAGCAGCTTGCCGAACAGGCCGACGATCGCAAAGGGCATGGCGGCGCCGAGTGCAAGGCCGATCAACGAGCCGATCGCTGCGAGCAGGAGAACCTGCGCGAGATAGATGCCGAACACGTCGCGCCCGGTGGCGCCGACGGCCTTCAAGGCCGCGATCACCTCGAGCTTGTGGTCGATATGGCTCTTGACGGCATTGGCGACGCCGACACCGCCGACCAGCAGCGCAGCGAGGCCGACCAGCGTCAAGAACTGCGTGAAGCGGCTGATATTGCGTTCGAGCTGCGGCGAGGCATTGGAACGGCTGCGGACCTCCCAGCCGGCCTGCGGCGCGGCGTTGCGCGCATCCGCGATGAAGGTTTCGGTGTCGCGCTCGCTGTTGGCGATCTCCGGCAGCTTCACCCGATAGACCCAGCGCACCAAGCTGCCGGGCTGGATCAAGCCGGTGGCGCGCAGGCCCGCCTCGCTGATCAGGAAACGCGGGCCGAAGCCGATGCCGCCGGCGAGCTTGTCGGGCTCGGCCTCGACGGTGCTGCGGATCTGGAACGTTGCTGAGCCGACGGTGACGCGATCACCGGTCTTGAGCGAGAGCCGCGCCAGCAGCGTCGGATCGGCGGCGGCGCCGAACGCGCCGTCGCGCTCCGCGAGCAGGTCGGACATCGGCAGCGGCGGCGCCAGCGTCAGCTGTCCGAGCATCGGATAGGTGTCGTCGACCGCCTTCATCTCGACCAGTGCGAGCTGGCCCTCCGCCGACCGCGCCATGCCGCGCAGTGTGGCGGCGCTCGAGACCGTACCGCGCGAACGCAGGAAGGCGACTTCCTCCGGCTTCGCTTCGCGCTGAAACAAGACGAACGACACGTCGCCGCCGAGCAGCGTGCGGCCCTCGCGAGCGAGGCCGTCGCTCAGGCTCGCCGAGACCGAGCCGACGCCGGCGATGGCCATCACGCCGAGCGCGATGCAGGAAATGAATACGTAAAAGCCGCGCAGGCCGCCGCGCAATTCGCGCAGCGCGTAGCGCAGCGACAGCGCGACGCCGTTGGGCTTCGCGAACGGTTCGACTGCTGCGCTCATGCGGGTGCAGACTGCGTGTCGATGCGCCCCGAACGCAGGCGGATCACGCGATCGCAGCGATGCGCGAGCGAGGAATCGTGCGTGACCAGCACCAGGGTCATGCCGCGCTCGGCATGCTTGCTGAACAGGAGATCGACGATCTGCTTGCCGGTGGCTTCGTCGAGATTGCCGGTCGGCTCGTCGGCAACGAGGATCGCGGGATCGGGCGCCAGCGCGCGCGCCAGCGCAACGCGCTGCTGCTCGCCGCCGGAGAGTTGCGTCGGGTAATGATGCAGGCGGTCGCCGAGCCCGACCGATTGCAGCTCCTGCGCCGCGCGCTTGGCGGCGTCGGGATTGCCGGCGAGCTCGAGCGGCACGGCGACGTTCTCCAGCGCCGTCATCGTCGGGATCAAATGGAAGGACTGGAAGACGATGCCGACCTGGCGGCCGCGGAAGCGGGCCAGCGCGTCCTCGTCGAGGGCATTGAAAGGCGTGCCGCTGACCACCACCTCTCCGCTATCAGGACGCTCCAGCCCAGCCATCACCATCAGCAGCGTGGATTTGCCCGAGCCTGACGGGCCGATCAGCCCGATCGTCTCGCTGCGGCCGACGCGCAAGCTGATATCCTTGAGAATGTGAACGCGTGCCGCGCCCGTACCCAATGACAGATTGACGTTGGAGATGGCGATGGTGTCTGCCGAGCTGTCGGCGAGCGAAGAGGAAGAGATGCGAGTGTCCATGGTCCGGTCATATGGCAACTCCGTACGCGCGGTCGAGAGGCGTTACGGATTGTTCATGCACATAGCCGTGTTGATGTTCGCTTTGATGACGGTCGCAAATCCGGCGTGGGGGGAAGCGACAAAATCGGTCAAGCTTGTCGTTCTCGGCGATTCCTTAAGCGCCGGTCTCGGTCTCCCGGCCCAGGAAGCATTCCCCATAAAGCTTAAAAAAGCCTTGCAGGACAAAGGCATAGAAGCCGACATGACCAATGCCGGGGTGTCCGGGGACACCTCGTCGGGTGGCCGTGACCGGCTCGACTGGTCGGTCCCTGACGGAACCGATGGTGTCATCATCGAGCTCGGCGCCAACGACGCGTTGCGCGGCATCGATCCCGATTTGACGCGCACCGCGCTGGCCGAGATCGTCCAGCGCCTCAAGGTGCGCAAGATTCCAGTCATGCTGTGCGGCATGCTGGCGCCGCCGAATTACGGCCCGGATTATGCGGCACGCTTCAATTCGATTTATCCGGATCTGGCGAGAAAATTCGACGTGCCGCTCTATCCGTTTTTTCTTGACGGTGTCGCAGCCGACGCCAAACTCAACCAGGCCGACGGCATTCATCCGACCGCGGCGGGCGTCGACATCATCGTCAAGAATATCTTGCCCACGGTTGAGGCATTCCTTGGCACGATAGCTGAGCAACGGCGTT
Organism: Bradyrhizobium sp. LB8.2; assembly: GCF_040548035.1. Classification (NCBI taxonomy): domain Bacteria; kingdom Pseudomonadati; phylum Pseudomonadota; class Alphaproteobacteria; order Hyphomicrobiales; family Nitrobacteraceae; genus Bradyrhizobium; species Bradyrhizobium sp. LB8.2. Next base: position 6,923 of record NZ_JBEPQV010000011.1, read on the forward strand.
GAAAAGCAGGCAGCGCCGACCGCAATTCCCAGGGTTTTACCGGGGTGAGGCGCGCGATGCTTCGCAGGGTCACACAACTGCGATAGGAATTGGGGTACCGGTGATTCGTCGCCGGCTCTAAAATTTGGATATGGTCTTTCCGAGGATCATGCCCAAGCATCGGGAGTGCGAAACGATGCCGCGTTTGTTCACCGGTCTGGAAATTCCGGCCGAGATTAGCCAGTCGCTTTCCAATTTGCGGGGCGGGCTTCCCGGCGCCCGCTGGATCGATCCCGAAAATTACCATGTCACCCTGCGTTTCATCGGCAATATCGACGGCATGTCCGCCAACGAAATCGCCTCGATGCTGTTTCGCGTCGACCGCAAGCCGTTCGAGGTGAAGGTGCAGGGACTGCAGAGTTTCGGCGGACGCAAGCCGCGTGCGGTGGTCGCAACCATCGTGCCAAGCAAGCCGCTGATGGAATTGCAGGCCGAGCTCGAGCGCATGATGCAGCGGATCGGCCTCGACCCTGAAGGCCGCAAGTTCATCCCGCACGTCACGCTGGCCCGTCTGCATGACGCCACCGACCGAGATGTCGCCGACTATCTCTCGCTGCGCGGCTATTTTCCCAGCAAGGCGTTCACGGCCGAACGCTTCGTGCTGTTCTCCTCGCGCGCCTCCACCGGCGGCGGTCCCTATGTGGTCGAGGACGCTTACGAGTTGTGTGAGTGAGCTTGGCTCGCGAGCCATATGGCGCGTGGCGTCTATCGCGGTCAGAATGGCAACCCGTGTTTGTCATAGACAACAATTTCGTCTGCCGTCTGGTCGGCTACCACAGGCAGCTCGCTCCAGCGTCGGCGGCTCGCAGCCATATCGTCCAAGAGAGCAGTCTTGCGGTGCTGATTGTCGATCCGGCTAAGCCGCTCCTCGATAGCTCGCTTCGTCGCGACCACAACGGTCTCGCCGGTGAGTTGCGCCAGCCTCCACGCGAGATGCTCGGTCTCGGGGTCCTTGATACTAAGAGCCATGTCAGGAACCTCAAAGTAGCCGCTAAACTCTCTGATATTTCAATCATCCGCCCGCACCCACGTGACCAGGGTAAGCGCATGCGCCCCTTGCGCCAATACACAGTTGCAATTTCCGCCGGTCTCTGGCGGTAAAGAGCCATGCTCTCGATTCCCAGTTCCCCATTCCGCGAGGCGTATCAGGCCCTGATCGTATCAGGCGCGATCGAGGCCGACGCTGCGCAGGCCGAGATCGCCGAAGCCTATACGGCGCTCGACCAGCGGCTCGCCGATTACAAGCCGCCGCGCAAGCAGGGCCTGCTCAGTCGCCTGTTCAGCAGCGACAAGGACGAGGCGCCGCACGGGCTCTACGTCCATGGCGAGGTCGGCCGCGGCAAGACCATGCTGATGGACCTGTTCTTTCAGCACAGTACCGTCGAGCACAAGCGGCGCGCGCATTTCCACGAGTTCATGGCCGATGTGCACGAGCGCATCTACGACTATCGCCAGGGCATCGCGCGCGGCGAGATCGCCGACGGCGACGTCATCACGCTGACCGCGAACGCCATCTTCGAGGAGAGCTGGCTGCTCTGCTTCGACGAATTCCACGTCACCGACATCGCCGACGCGATGATCCTCGGCCGCCTGTTCGCAAAGCTGTTGGAGCTCGGCACCGTGGTGGTCGCGACCTCCAACGTCGCGCCTGACGATCTCTACAAGGGCGGCCTGAACCGTTCGCTGTTCCTGCCGTTCATCAAGCAGATCACCGACCACATGGACGTGCTGCGGCTCGACGCGCGCACCGACTTTCGGCTGGAAAAACTTCAGGGCGTGCCGATGTGGCTGACGCCGGCAGACACTGAGGCGGACACCGCGCTCGACCGCGCCTGGTCGAAGATGTCCGGCAGCGCCAAATGCAAGTCGCGCGATATTTCGATCAAGGGGCGCATCCTGCACGTGCCGTGCTCGGCCCCCGGCGTGGCGCGGTTTTCGTTCGCCGATCTCTGCGAGAAGCCGCTCGGCGCATCCGACTATCTCAGGCTGGCGCACGACTATCACACCATCCTGGTCGACCATATTCCAGTGATGGACCTCTCCCAGCGCAACGCCGCCAAGCGCTTCATCACGCTGATCGACACACTCTATGACAATGCCGTGAAGCTGATGGCTTCCGCCGATGCCAACCCGATCTCGCTGTACCTCGCCCACGAGGGCAACGAGGCCAACGAGTTCAAGCGAACGTCGTCGCGCCTGATTGAAATGAGCTCGGAATCCTATCTGGCGCTGCCCCACGGCCGCAAGGATTCCACCGCCAGCGGCTCGACCAAGGGCTTGGTGGAGACTTAAGAGGGCTTGGTGGAAGAGGGCTTGGTGGAGACTTAAGTCCTATTTGCCAGCGCTGTCATTCCGGGGCCGCGACGGAGCCCGTCATCGGGCCATGTTTCGTGCAAACCGGTTGGATGCGATCTGGAATGACAGGGATGCGCTCCAATACGCGGCAAGCCCGACAAATGGGCAACCGGCGACTTGAACGGGGGAGGCTAAAGGGATAACCACCCGTCTCAGTTTTCCCCTCCTGACGTGTCTAAAGGACAGGTTCACATGGCGCGCGACAAGATTGCTTTGATTGGCTCCGGTCAGATCGGCGGAACGTTGGCTCATCTCATCGGCTTGAAAGAGCTGGGCGATGTGGTGATGTTCGACATCGCCGAGGGCGTGCCGCAGGGCAAGGCGCTCGACATCGCGCAGTCCTCGCCGGTCGACGGCTTTGACGCGCATTTCACCGGCGCGAACTCCTACGAGGCGCTCGACAACGCAAAAGTCTGCATCGTCACCGCCGGCGTGCCGCGCAAGCCCGGCATGAGCCGCGACGACCTCCTCTCCATCAACCTCAAGGTCATGGAGCAGGTCGGCGCCGGCATCAAGAAGTACGCCCCCGACGCTTTCGTCATCTGCATCACCAACCCGCTCGACGCGATGGTCTGGGCGCTGCAGAAGGCCTCCGGCCTGCCGCACAAGAAGGTCGTCGGCATGGCCGGCGTGCTGGATTCGTCGCGCTTCCGCTACTTCCTGGCCGACGAATTCAACGTCTCGGTCGAAGACGTCACCGCCTTCGTGCTGGGCGGCCATGGCGACACCATGGTGCCGCTGGTGAAGTACTCCACCGTCGCCGGCATCCCGCTGCCCGACCTCATCAAGATGGGCTGGACCTCGCAGGCGCGCCTCGACGAGATCGTCGACCGCACCCGCAACGGCGGCGCCGAGATCGTCAATCTGCTCAAGACCGGCTCGGCCTTCTATGCGCCCGCGGCCTCCGCGATCGCAATGGCCGAGAGCTATCTGCGCGACAAGAAGCGCGTGCTGGCCTCAGCCGCCTACCTGAACGGCGAATACGGCGTGAAGGACATGTATGTCGGCGTGCCCGTCGTGATCGGCTCCAAGGGTGTCGAGCGCGTCGTCGAGATCGAACTCGTCGGCAAGGACCGCGAGGCCTTCGACAAGTCGGTCGGCGCGGTTCAGGGCCTGGTCGACGCCTGCAAGAAGATCGCACCCGATCTTCTCGGCCGCTAAGGTCAAAACGTCCCCGCCGAAGACGAAACCCGGTCTTCGGCGGTTTCATTTCCGGAGGCCGCGTCGGGCGGGTTCCGGGTCCGCAAGTCCAGAGATCGATGTCAAAGAATCCGAGTTGCAGTTCCTGTGGTATATGGTATGCCAGCCACAAGACTGAGGTGGGCCCATGCGGTCACCGCCCGCGGGTTCAGGGAGCGACCATATGAATATCCATGAATATCAGGCCAAAGCGCTGCTGAATGAGTTCGGCGTGGCGATCTCCAAGGGCGTTGCGGTCCTGAAGGCGGCTGACGCAGACGCAGCGGCCAAGGCCCTCCCGGGCCCGGTCTGGGTGGTCAAGAGCCAGATCCACGCCGGCGGCCGCGGCAAGGGCAAGTTCAAGGAGGCGTCCGCCGGCGACAAGGGCGGCGTCCGCATCGCCAAGTCGGCCGCGGAGGTCTCCGAGTTCGCCAAGCAGATGCTCGGCGCCACGCTCGTGACGATCCAGACCGGCGCCGCCGGCAAGCAGGTCAACCGCCTCTACATCGAGGACGGCTCCGACATCGACAAGGAATTCTATCTTTCGATCCTGGTCGACCGCGAGACCTCTCGCGTCTCGTTCGTGGTATCGACCGAGGGCGGCGTCAACATCGAAGACGTCGCGCACAACAGCCCCGAGAAGATCGTGACCTTCTCGATCGATCCCGCGACGGGCATCATGGGCCATCACGGCCGCACCGTCGCCAACGCGCTGAAGCTTTCCGGCGATCTCGCCAAGCAGGCCGAGAAGCTCACAGCGCAGCTCTACGCGGCGTTCGTCGCCAAGGACATGTCGATGCTGGAGATCAACCCGCTGGTCGTGACCAAGCAGGGCCAGCTCCGCGTGCTCGACGCAAAAGTGTCGTTCGACGACAACGCGCTGTTCCGTCACCCCGAGGTGCTGGCGCTGCGCGACGAGACCGAGGAAGACGCCAAGGAAATCGAGGCGTCGAAGTACGATCTCAACTACGTCACGCTCGACGGCAACATCGGCTGCATGGTCAACGGCGCCGGTCTCGCCATGGCGACGATGGACATCATCAAGCTCTACGGCATGGCGCCGGCGAACTTCCTCGACGTCGGCGGCAGCGCCAGCAAGGAAAAGGTCGCGGCCGCCTTCAAGATCATCACCGCCGATCCCAACGTGAAGGGCATCCTGGTCAACATCTTCGGCGGCATCATGAAGTGCGACGTGATCGCCGAGGGCGTCACGGCTGCGGTGCGTGAAGTCGGCCTCAGCGTGCCGCTCGTGGTTCGCCTCGAAGGCACCAATGTCGAACTGGGCAAGAAGATCATCCGTGAATCCGGCCTCAACGTGGTGCCGGCCGACAATCTCGACGACGCCGCGCAGAAGATCGTGAAGGCCGTCAAGGGAGGCTAAGGCCATGACCCAGGACCATCTCGCCGCATCATCCCCGCTGCCGGAGCACGCGCGTCTTGCCGCGTTCGCCGGCGAATGGAATGGCGAAGAGGTGGTCTTTCCGTCGCGCTGGACGGAAGGCGGGCCGGCCACCTCGCGCACCGTCGCGCGCATGGACCTCAACGGGTTTTACCTGATCCAGGACTCGGTTCAGATGCGCGACGGCAAGCAGGTCTTCGCCACCCACGGCATCTTCACCTTCGACCGCGAGGACCGGACCTACAAATTGTTCTGGTACGACTCGCTCGGCTACACGCCGCCCTCGCCCGCCTCCGGCGGCTGGGTCGGGAAGACCCTGACACTGGTGCGCGGCTCGCTCCGCGGCAATGCGCGCCACGTCTACGAAATCATCGACGACGATTCCTATTCGTTGAAGATCCAGTTCTCGCCGGACGCGGAAGGCTGGGCCGACGTCCTCACCGGCGTCTACCGCCGCATCCACTGACCTCTCACACGTTAGTTTCGCGAAAGCAGACCTCATGTCCATCCTGATCGACAAGAACACCAAGGTCATCTGCCAGGGCTTTACCGGCAAGAACGGCACGTTCCACTCGGAGGCCGCGATTGCCTACGGCACCAAGATGGTCGGCGGCACTTCGCCCGGCAAAGGCGGCGCGACGCATCTGGGCCTGCCGGTGTTCGACACCGTGCGCGAGGCGCGTGAGAAGACCGGCGCCGACGCGTCCGTGATCTACGTGCCGCCGCCGGGCGCGGCCGATGCGATCTGCGAAGCCATCGATGCCGAGGTCCCGCTGATCGTCTGCATCACCGAGGGCATTCCTGTCATCGACATGGTGCGCGTGAAGCGTTCGCTGGCCGGTTCCAAGTCGCGTCTGATCGGGCCGAACTGCCCGGGCGTCATGACCGCCGGCGAATGCAAGATCGGCATCATGCCGGCCAACATCTTCAAGACCGGCAGCGTCGGCATCGTCTCCCGCTCCGGCACCCTGACCTACGAAGCCGTGTTCCAGACCAGCCAGGAAGGCCTCGGCCAGACCACCGCGGTCGGCATCGGCGGCGATCCGGTCAAGGGAACCGAATTCATCGACGTGCTGGAAATGCTGCTGGGCGACCCCAAGACCGAGTCGATCATCATGATCGGCGAGATCGGTGGTTCCGCCGAGGAAGACGCCGCCCAGTTTCTCAAGGACGAAGCCAAGCGCGGCCGCAGGAAGCCGATGGTCGGCTTCATTGCCGGTGTCACGGCCCCTCCCGGCCGCCGCATGGGCCATGCCGGCGCGATCATTTCGGGCGGCAAGGGCGACGCGGGTTCCAAGACCGACGCGATGAAATCGGCAGGAATTACAGTGTCTCCGTCTCCCGCCCGCCTTGGGCACACGCTTGCCGAAAAATTGAAGGGCTAATTCACTCCTTCGCACTTTTCCGGGCGAAGTTTCGCAGCAAATAGGGTAAATGGTGCCTGTCGCGCTGGTCCTCTGCCGGGGAGCCCAGCGCCAGCGCCGTTTGTTATGCGCGAACCGAAATCGCCAGGAACTCAAGTATGTCTCGCCAAGACGCGAACGCAGCCTTTGCCCTCTCCTCCTTTTTGCAGGGCACCAACGCCACCTACATCGATGAAATCTACGCCCGCTACGAGAAGGATCCGTCCTCGGTGGATGCCGAGTGGCAGGACTTCTTCAAGAGCCTCAACGACCAGCCGGCTGACATCAGCAAGAACGCCGAAGGCCCGTCCTGGGAGCGCGCCAACTGGCCGCTGACCCCGCAGGACGATCTGACCTCCGCCCTGGACGGCAATTGGGCGGAAGTCGAGAAGACGGTCGGTGCCAAGATCGCCGCCAAGGCGCAGGCCAGGGGCGGCGATAAGGGCGGCGGCCTCTCCTCCGCCGACCTGCTCCAGGCCACGCGCGACTCGGTCCGCGCCTTGATGCTGATCCGGTCCTACCGCATGCGTGGTCATTTCCACGCCAAGCTCGATCCGCTCGGCATCGAAGCCCAGCGCAATCGCGAAGAACTCGATCCGCGGACCTACGGCTTCAGCGAAGCCGATTTCGACCGCAAGATCTTCCTCGACCATGTGCTCGGTCTCGAATACGCCAACTTGCGCGAAATCACCGCGATCTGCGAGCGCACCTACTGCCAGACGCTCGGCGTCGAGTTCATGCACATCACCAACGCGGCGCAGAAGGCGTGGATCCAGGAGCGGATCGAGGGGCCGGACAAGGAAATCTCCTTCACCCGCGAAGGCCGTCGCGCCATCCTGATGAAGCTGGTCGAAGCCGAAGGTTTCGAGAAATTCTGCGACACCAAATTCACCGGCACCAAGCGCTTCGGCCTGGACGGTGCTGAATCGCTGATCCCCGCGCTCGAGCAGATCATCAAGCGCGGAGGCAATCTCGGCGTGAAGGAGGTCGTGCTGGGCATGCCGCATCGCGGCCGCCTCAACGTGCTGACCCAGGTAATGGGCAAGCCGCATCGCGCGCTGTTCCACGAGTTCAAGGGTGGCTCGGCCAATCCGGACGCGGTCGAAGGCTCGGGTGACGTCAAATATCACCTCGGCGCATCCTCGGATCGCGAGTTCGACGGCAACCGCATCCATCTGTCGCTGACTGCCAATCCCTCGCATCTCGAGATCGTCGATCCCGTCGTGCTCGGAAAAGTCCGCGCCAAGCAGGATCAGCACGGCGATCCGCCGGACCAGCGCATCTCGGTGATGCCGCTCCTTATGCACGGCGACGCAGCGTTTGCCGGCCAGGGTGTGGTCGCGGAATGCTTCGGCCTGTCGGACCTGAAGGGCTACCGCACCGGCGGCTCCGTGCACTTCATCGTCAACAACCAGATCGGCTTCACCACCTATCCGCGTTATTCCCGTTCTTCGCCGTATCCGTCGGATGTTGCGAAGATGATCGACGCGCCGATCTTCCACGTCAACGGCGACGATCCGGAGGCCGTGGTGTTCGCGGCCAAGGTCGCGACCGAGTTCCGGCAGAAATTCCACAAGCCCGTCGTCATCGACATGTTCTGCTACCGCAGGCATGGCCATAACGAGGGCGACGAGCCGGCTTTCACCCAGCCGGTGATGTACAAGAAGATCGCGGCCCATCCGTCGACGCTCGAGCTCTACGCCCGCCGCCTGATCAGCGAAGGCGTGCTGACCGAGGGCGAGGTCGAGAAGGCCAAGGCGGACTGGCGCGCGCGGCTCGATGCCGAGCTCGAAGCCGGCTCCGGCTACAAGCCCAACAAGGCCGACTGGCTCGACGGCAAATGGGCCGGCTTCAAGATCGCCGATCAGGAAGAAGATGCGCGGCGCGGCGTCACTGGCGTCGACACCGCAGAACTGAAGGATATCGGCCGCAAGATCACCAAGGTGCCGGACGGTTTCCGCGTCCACCGCACCATCCAGCGCTTCCTCGACAACCGCGCCAAGGCCATCGACACCGGCGCCGGCATCGACTGGGCGACCGGCGAGGCATTGGCGTTCTGCACCCTGCTCAACGAGAATCACCATGTCCGCCTGTCGGGTCAGGATTCCGAGCGCGGCACCTTCTCGCAGCGCCACTCCGTCCTGATCGACCAAGAGGACGAGAGCCGCTACACACCGTACAACCATCTCGGCAACGAGCAGGGCCATTACGAGGTCATCAACTCGCTACTGTCGGAAGAAGCGGTGCTCGGCTTCGAGTACGGCTACTCGCTCGCCGAGCCGAACACGCTGACGCTGTGGGAAGCCCAGTTCGGCGACTTCGCCAACGGCGCGCAGGTCGTGTTCGACCAGTTCATCTCCTCGGGCGAGCGCAAATGGCTGCGCATGTCCGGCCTCGTCTGCCTCTTGCCGCACGGCTATGAGGGCCAGGGGCCAGAGCATTCCTCGGCGCGTCTGGAGCGTTTCCTGCAGATGTGCGCCGAAGACAACATGCAGGTGGTCTACCCGACCACGCCGGCGAACTATTTCCACGCGCTACGCCGGCAGCTTCATCGCGAGATCCGCAAGCCGCTGATCGTGATGACGCCGAAATCGCTGCTGCGTCACAAGCGGGCTGTGTCGCGTCTCGAGGAACTCGCGAAGGGAACGACCTTCCACCGCATCCTCTACGATGACGCCCAGATGCAGCCGAGCGAGGCGACCAAGCTCGTTCCGGACGACAAGATCCGCCGCATCGTGCTCTGCACCGGCAAGGTCTATTACGATCTCTACGAGGAGCGCGAGAAGCGCGGCATCGACGACATCTACCTGATGCGCGTCGAGCAGCTCTATCCGGTGCCGCTGAAGGCGCTGGTGGCCGAGCTCTCCCGCTTCAAGAAGGCCGAAATGGTGTGGTGCCAGGAAGAGCCGCGCAACATGGGTGCCTGGCACTTCATCGAGCCCTATCTGGAATGGGTGCTGAATCAGGTGAACGGTGTGAGCCGGCGTCCGCGTTATGTCGGCCGCGCCGCTTCCGCCGCGACCGCCACTGGCTTGATGTCGAAGCATCAGGCGCAGTTGAAGGCGTTCCTGGACGAAGCACTGAGCTGAGCTTTTTCGAGCTGCGTCATGCCCCGCCTTGTGCGCAATGGCGCACTGGAGCGGGGCATCCGGCAAACCGTGGCGTCCGTGGTGAATGCGAACGTTTGGGCCTGCTGGATGGTCTGCTTTTCGCCGGCCGATGACACCTGAAAATTCCCGACCGCATTGGCGATCTCCTTAAGGAAAAGACCATGACTGAAATTCGTGTGCCGACCCTCGGCGAATCCGTCACTGAGGCCACCATCGGCCGCTGGTTCAAGAAGGCCGGCGATCCCGTCGCCGTCGACGAGCCCTTGGTGGAGCTCGAGACTGACAAGGTCACCATCGAAGTCCCGGCGCCCTCCGCCGGCACGCTGAGCGAGATCGTCGCCGCCGATGGCGCGACCGTTGCGGTCGGTGCGCTGCTCGGCCAGATCACCGAGGGCGCCGCTGGCGCTGCCAAGCCGGCTGCCGCTGCGCCCGCAAAGCCCGCGGCTGCCGCTCCTGCCGCCGCCGCGGCTGCTCCCGCTGCGGCGTCAAAGGCGCCGCCGGCCGACGCCCCGCTCGCCCCGTCCGTGCGCAAACTCTCGGCTGAGACCGGCATCGACGCCTCGACCGTTCCGGGCTCCGGCAAGGACGGCCGCGTCACCAAGGGCGACATGCTCGCCGCGATCGAGCGTGCGGCGTCTGCGCCGACCCCGGTCAACCAGCCTGCCGCCGCCGTTCAGGTCCGCGCGCCGTCGCCGGCCGATGACGCCGCCCGCGAAGAACGCGTCAAGATGACCCGGCTGCGCCAGACCATCGCGCGCCGCCTCAAGGACGTGCAGAACACCGCGGCGATGCTCACGACCTTCAACGAGGTCGACATGACCAACGTCATGGCGCTGCGTGCCCACTACAAGGATGCGTTCGAGAAGAAGCACGGCTCGAAGCTCGGCTTCATGGGCTTCTTCACCAAGGCCGTCGTGCAGGCGCTGAAGGACATCCCGGCTGTCAACGCCGAGATCGACGGCACCGATCTGATCTACAAGAACTACTACCACATCGGCGTCGCCGTCGGCACCGACAAGGGCCTCGTCGTGCCCGTGGTGCGCGACTGCGACAGCAAGTCGATCGCCGACATCGAGAAGGGCATCGCCGATTTCGGCCGCCGTGCCCGTGACGGCCAGCTCAAGATCGACGAGATGCAGGGCGGCACCTTCACCATCACCAATGGCGGCATCTACGGCTCGCTGATGTCGACCCCGATCCTGAATGCGCCGCAGTCGGCCATCCTCGGCATGCACAAGATCCAGGAGCGGCCGATGGCGATCGGCGGCAAGGTCGAGGTCCGCCCGATGATGTACCTGGCACTGTCCTACGATCACCGCGTCATCGACGGCAAGGAAGCCGTCACCTTCCTGGTTCGCGTCAAGGAGAGCCTGGAAGATCCGGCTCGCCTGGTGCTCGATCTCTGATCCCTGATGCTCTGCGAGCGCCGTCGCCTTTCGCGGCGGCGCGTGTCGAACCATGGAGGCGCGCGTGACGGATAAAGTCGTTGTCATCACCGGCGGCAGCCGCGGCATCGGCCGCGCGACCGCGATTGCGGCGGCCGCGCGCGGCTTTCGCGTCGTCGTCGGCTATGCCAGCAACAAGCAGGCCGCCGACGAGGTGGTTGCCGCGATCGAGGCCAGCAACGGCAAGGCGATCGCGGTCAAATGCGACGTCGCGGAGGAAAGCGACATCCTCGCGCTGTTCCAGGCGGCGGACAAGTTCGGCACGCTCGGCGCGCTCGTCAACAATGGCGGCATCGTCGGGACCAGCGGCGTGCGTGTCGACGAGATGTCGGCCGAGCGCATCCAGCGCGTCATGGCGGTCAACGTCACCGGCTCCATCCTCTGCGCCCGCGAAGCGGTGAAGCGGATGTCGACCAAGCACGGCGGCCAGGGCGGCGTCATCGTCAATCTGTCGTCGGTTGCCGCCAAGCTCGGCGCACCCAATACCTATGTCGATTATGCCGCCTCCAAAGGCGCGATCGATTCCTTCACCATCGGCCTTGGCTACGAGGTCGCAAGCGAAGGCATCCGCGTCGCGGGCATCCGCCCCGGGCTGATCGACACCGAAATCCACGCCTCCGGCGGTGAGCCCGATCGGCATCATCGTCTGGCCCATATGGTGCCGATGAAGCGCGTCGGCACCGCCGACGAAATCGCCAACGCCATCGTCTGGCTGATGTCGGACGAGGCCTCCTACGTCACCGCCGCCACTCTCGATGTGTCTGGCGGACGCTGACACATCCTCATCACGCTAAACTCACGGGACTTTCTCTCATGGCTACCTACGATCTCGTCGTCATCGGCACCGGACCGGGCGGTTATGTCTGCGCGGTGCGCGCAAGCCAGCTCGGCATGAAAGTCGCCGTGGTCGAAAAGAACGCCACGCTCGGTGGCACCTGCCTCAATGTCGGCTGCATGCCGTCGAAGGCGCTGCTGCACGCCTCCGAAATGTTCGAGGAAGCCGGGCACTCCTTCGCCAAGATGGGCGTGTCGGTCTCGGCGCCGAAGCTCGATTTGCCTTCGATGATGAACTTCAAGCAGCAGGGCATCGACGGCAACGTCAAGGGCGTCGAGTTCCTGATGAAGAAGAACAAGATCGACGTGCTCAAGGGCACCGGCAAGATCTTGGGCACCGGCAAGGTCGAGATCTCCGCCGACGGCAAGTCGCAGGTGATCGAAACCAAGAGCATCGTGATCGCCACCGGCTCGGACATCGCACGGCTGAAGGGCATCGAGATCGACGAGACCCGCATCGTGTCGTCGACCGGCGCGCTCTCGCTGGACAAGGTCCCCGGCAAGCTGCTGATCGTCGGCGCCGGCGTGATCGGCCTCGAACTCGGCTCGGTCTGGCATCGTCTGGGCGCCGAAGTGGTCGTCGTCGAATTTTTGGATCGCATCCTGCCCGGCATGGACGGCGAGATCGCCAAGCAATTCCAGCGCATCCTGGAGAAGCAGGGTTTTGCGTTCAAGCTCGGCGCCAAGGTCACAGGCGTGGACACCTCCGGCAAGATGCTGAAGGCGAGGGTCGAGCCCGCCGCCGGCGGCGCTGCCGAGACGCTGGAAGCCGACGTCGTTCTGGTCTGCATCGGCCGCGCGCCGTACACGGACGGGCTGGGGCTGAAGGAAGCGGGCGTAGCGCTCGACAATCGCGGCCGCGTGCAGATCGATCCGCATTTCGCCACCAGCGTGAAGGGCGTCTATGCCATCGGTGACGTCGTGGCGGGCCCGATGCTTGCACACAAGGCCGAGGATGAAGGCGTCGCGGTCGCGGAGATCATCGCCGGGCAGGCCGGTCACGTGAACTACGATGTTATCCCGGGCGTCGTGTATACCACGCCGGAAGTGTCCTGCGTCGGCAAGACCGAGGAGGAGCTGAAGCAGGCGGGCGTGGCTTATACGGTCGGAAAGTTTCCCTTTACCGCCAACGGCCGCTCCAAGGTCAACCAGACTACCGACGGCTTTGTGAAGATTCTCGCAGATGCGAAGACCGATCGCGTGCTCGGCGTGCACATTATCGGCCGCGAAGCCGGCGAAATGATCCATGAAGCGGCCGTTCTCATGGAGTTTGGCGGCAGCGCCGAGGATCTTGCCCGCACCTGTCACGCGCACCCGACCCGCTCGGAGGCCATCAAGGAGGCCGCGCTTGCAGTCGGCAAGCGGGCCATCCATATGTAGGTCGCGCCCAGCTCCGAATCGGGCGGGAAACACATGCTGCGCCGCCTGCTTCAACCGATCTGGGTCCTGCTTGCGATCATCTTCCTGATCGAAGCTTGGCTGTGGGATCATCTCGAACCGATCGTCGCGCGGGTCGTCGCAATCATTCCGCTCGCGCGGTTCAAGCAATGGCTGTCGGAGCGCGTCGACGCGCTGTCGCCGGCGATGACGCTGATCGTGTTCGCGGTCCCGATCGTTCCGCTGTTTCCGCTCAAGCTGGTCGGCCTGTGGCTGCTCACGCACGAATACTGGACCAGCGCGGTCGTCACCATCCTGTTCGCAAAGCTGCTCGGGGTCGGCGTCACCGCTTTCGTGTTCGACGTGACGCGCGACAAGCTGATGGAGATGGGCTGGTTCGAGCGGCTCTATCAGCTCGTGATGAAGCTGCGCGCCAAGGCCGCCGAGCTGGTCGATCCGGTCAAGCGCCGCATCAGGGAGCTGATCGCCGGCAACGGCGAGGGCTGGTCCTCCCGCACGTTCCGCCTGATCCAGCGCTTTCGCAAGAGCGTGCACGAAGCGCGCTGATCACTGCCACTTGTTCGGTGTCATTGCCCGCGAAGGCGGGCGGCGTACAGGATGCCGCTTCGCGGAGCATGACAGCGGTGTACGTCTCTTCAGCGCATCAATGCAAATGCAGCAGATGGGGCATCCACAGGCCGAGCGCCGTCATGAAGATGCCGGCCAGGGTCAAAACACCGGCGACATAGGCGAGCGCGATGATGCCGGTGATGATGGTGGCCGAGGCCAGCACGATGCCGATCTGGAAGGCGGCCGACGCCAGTTCGAAGTGATGGTATTTCGCGGTCGCCTCGTCGCGCTCGTGCTCGGCGTGCTTGGCCTTTTCGGCGAGCTGCTCGGTGCCTTCGCCGGTCTCCGGCTCGGAGCGATAGCGCGCCGCGGTCTTGGTCCAGTCGTCGATCTGCTTCTGCACCGTCGCCTTGATGGCGTCGTCGGTGGTGGCGCCGAGCGTGAGCTTGCCCTGCTCGGACGCGGTCAGCACCACGGTGCGGCGAACGCTCTTCGCCTGGAAGAACGCCCAGAGATTGGCGGCCTCGACGTTCTTGCTGATCGATTCGGTCTGGGCGCCCTTGCCGAGCGTCTCCGAGATCGCCAGGAACAGCGCCAGCACGGCGATCAGGAGGGCGATCTTCTTGTTCGAGCCGGACGCGTGCTCGGCATGCTCGGCATGCTCCATGCTTTCATGTGCGCTCATAAGTCCCTCCTGGCTCGGTTCCCCACGATTGACCGAACCGTTGTTCCGGCGCAAGCGCCAAGCGATCATTTGAGCGGATGCTTTAAGGGATTTTTTTGTCACGCGTCTTACGTTCAGCGCATGACTACAGCGGAATTCATCGCCTGGGCGCTTTGGCCGATCGTGGCCCTTTTCGTCGTCCTGCTGGCGGCGATCAGCCATCCCCGGCTGCGCCTCTACGTCATCGTGGCCGCGATCAGCGCGTTCTTCGTCTACTTCGTCCTCGGCCTTCTCTACTGGCGCAGCTCGATCGCGGGCGTCACGGATGCCTATCTGTTCGGCGTGATGTTCTCGCTGACTATGTTTGGATTGGCCCTGCGCAGGTTGATGAACGGCGGCCAGGGTTCGCCACGGCTTTCCAAGTGGAAGCTTGTGGTCGCCCTTGTGCTTGGTGCTGCCGGGACCTGGCTATTCGCCAGCACATTGTATTCGGACTATGCCGAGCCGCGCCTCGTGATTGAGGGGCGCGTGGAGAGCTTACGCGGGTCCGGCAAGCGAATCGCCGAACATCTTGCCGATATCGGGGGTCACACGGTGAAGGCGACGACGCCGGTCTATGACCGCCTCAAGTTCAAGCCCTATGTTCGCGCCGAGATCGGCCGCGGCTCGAACTACATCTTTGACATTGAGTATCTCGCCGACTGATGCCTCACCGCCGCGGATGCGCGCTGGCATAGACTTCCAGCAGCCGCTCGGAATCGATGCCGGTATAGATCTGCGTGGTCGAGAGCGAGGCATGGCCGAGCAATTCCTGAATTGCGCGCAGATCGCCGCCGCGTGACAACAGATGCGTCGCGAAGGAATGGCGGAGCGCGTGCGGCGTGGCGCTGTCGGGCAGGCCGAGCGCGCCGCGCAGCCGCTCCATCGCGAGCTGGATGATGCGCGGGCTCAAGGGCCCGCCGCGTGCGCCGACGAAGATCGGGCCTTCGGCCGGCAGCGGATACGGGCACATCGCGACGTACTCCTGCACGAGCGCGAGCACGTTCTGGAGCACCGGCACCATGCGGGTCTTGTTGCCCTTGCCGGTCACGATCAGCACGTCGCCCTCGCCGGGACGCGGCACCTCGCGGCGCGTCAGGCCAAGCGCTTCGGAGATACGCAGGCCTGATCCATACAGAAGCGCCATCACCGCGGCATCGCGCGCCAAAATCCAGGTCTCGCGATCCTCGCCGGCGCGTTCGTCGGCGTCCGCAAGACGTTTGGCGGACGCCATCGGCAACGGTTTTGGCAGGGTCTTGGCGACTTTCGGCGCGCGGATCGCCGAGAGTGCGCCGACCTTGCCCTTGCCTTCGCGTTCGAGAAAGCGGCCGAACGAGCGCAGGCCCGCGAGTGCGCGCATCAGCGAGCGGCCGGCAATATCGTCGGCGCGGCGCATCGCCATGAAGGCACGGATGTCGGTGGCCTCAAGGGCGGCGAAACGCTTGAGCGTGACGCGCTCGCCCCAATGGGCGCAGAGGAAATCCAGGCACTGCCGCAAGTCGCGGCTATAGGCTTCCAGCGTCTTCGGCGACAGCCGCCGCTCCGCGCCGAGATGCGACAGCCAGCGCGTCATCTCCTGCGCGATCGAGGGATCGGCGCTGGCGAGCTCGATTTGTGGGGCGGCCGCTTTGCTCATGCGCTCTGGACGTAATGATTCCACTCAGTATATCGCATCACACCCGTTTACTGTTCGCTAAGGCCTCCCCCAGGCGTTAGCTTCAAGGCCCCCAGGTTCCGATTCTCCCTCATGGATCATTCGTCGCGCAGCCAGACCGCCCCCGCCAACGCGACCCGCATGGTCGACGTGCTGGTGCCGGTCGCGCTCGACCAGACCTATTCCTACAAGGTGCCGCGCGGGATGGAGCTGAGGGCGGGCGATCTCGTCGGCGTGCCGCTCGGCCCGCGCGAGGTGATCGCGGTGGTCTGGGCCGAAAACGCCAATCCGGATCCGCGCCTGCACAACCGTCTCAAGGAGGTCAGCGAAAAGCTCGACATCCCGCCGTTGAAGCCCGAGCTGCGTTCCGTGGTCGATTGGGTCGCCAATTACACGCTGAGCCCGCGCGGCATGGTGCTGCGCATGTGCCTGCGAATGGGCGAGAACCTCGGCCCAGAGCGGGTGCGCGCCGGCGTGCGCCTGGTCGGTGATTCCCCGCGGCGGCTAACGCCGGCGCGGCAGCGCCTGATCGAGGTGCTGTCGGACCGGCTGCTGCACAGCAAATCGGAAGCCGCCAAAGAAGCCGGCGTTTCGGCCGGCGTGATCGACGGCCTCGTCGACGAAGGCACGCTGACGGTCGAGCCGATGCCGCCGCCTCCGCCGCCGCCGGCCCCCGATCCGGATTTCAGCCGGCCGGATTTCACACAGCTCCAGTGCATTGCTGTCGATACGATGCGCGCGCTCGCGGCCAACGGCACCTTCCACGTCGCGCTGCTCGACGGTGTCACCGGCTCGGGCAAGACCGAGGTTTACTTCGAAGCCGTGGCCGAGGCGATCCGCCGCGGAAGACAGTCGCTGATCCTGATGCCGGAGATCGCGCTGACCGGCCAGTTCCTCCACCGCTTCGCGCAGCGTTTTGGCGTGCGCCCCTTGGAATGGCATTCGGAGCTGACGCCGCGCACCCGCGCGCGCAATTGGGCGGCGATCTCCGAGGGCAGCGCGCCGGTCGTGGTCGGCGCGCGCTCGGCGCTGTTTCTCCCTTACGGCAATCTCGGCCTCATCGTCGTCGATGAAGAGCACGACCAGGCCTACAAGCAGGACGAGGGCGTCCATTATCACGCGCGCGACATGGCGGTGGTGCGCGCGCATATCGCAAAGGTCCCGATCGTGCTGGCCTCGGCGACGCCGTCGGTCGAATCCGAGGTCAATGCGCGCAAGAACCGCTATCAGCGCATCGCGCTGCCGTCGCGCTTCGGCGGTCAGCACATGCCGCATATCGAGGCCATCGACATGCGCCGCGAGCCGCCGGCGCGCGGCCGCTTCATCTCGCCGCGACTCGCTTCCGAGATCAAAATCGCGATCGAAAAGCGCGAGCAGGCGCTGCTGTTCCTCAATCGCCGCGGCTATGCGCCGCTGACGCTGTGCCGCGCCTGCGGTCATCGCTTCGCGTGCACCATCTGCGATGCCTGGCTGGTCGATCACCGCTTTCGCCAGCGGCTCGTCTGTCACCATTGCGGCTTCTCGATGCCGCGTCCGCAAACCTGCCCGCATTGTTCGGCGGAGGAATCGCTGGTCGCGGTCGGGCCCGGCGTCGAGCGCTTGCAGGAAGAGGCGGCCGCGCTATTCCCGGAAGCGCGCACCATGGTGCTGTCGAGCGATCTCATCACCTCGATCGAGACGATGCGCTCCGAACTGAATGACATCGCGGAGGGTCGCGTCGACATCATTATCGGCACGCAGCTCGTCGCCAAGGGCCACAATTTCCCGCGGCTCAATCTCGTCGGCGTGGTCGATGCGGATCTCGGCCTGTCCAATGGCGATCCGCGTGCGTCGGAACGCACCTGGCAATTGCTCAACCAGGTGATCGGCCGCGCCGGGCGCGAGCAGGGTCGCGGCGTCGGCTATCTGCAGACCCACCAGCCCGACCATCCCGTGATGAAGGCGCTGATCGCCTGCGACCGCGAGGCCTTCTACGACAGCGAGATCGACTTGCGCGAGCGCACGCTCTATCCGCCGTTCGGGCGGCTCGCGAGCCTGATCATTTCCGCCGGCGACCGACCGAGCGCCGAAGGATTTGGCCGCCGTCTCGTGGCGCTCGCGCCGCGCGACGAGCGCGTGGTGGTGCTGGGCCCGGCGGAAGCCCCGCTCGCGGTCATCAAAGGCCGCTACCGCTTCCGCATCCTGGTGAAATCGGCGCGCGGCTTCGACCTGTCGGATTATTTGCGCAACTGGCTTGCCGTGTGCCCGAAGCCGAAAGGCAATCAAAAGCTCGAAGTCGACGTCGATCCGCAGAGCTTTTTATAGGGACTACAAAACTCTCTCCCCGTCATTGCGAGCGCAGCGAAGCAATCCAGATTCTCTCCACGGAAGCCGTCTGGATTGCTTCGT
This sequence comes from Bradyrhizobium sp. LB8.2, assembly GCF_040548035.1. Taxonomy (NCBI): domain Bacteria; kingdom Pseudomonadati; phylum Pseudomonadota; class Alphaproteobacteria; order Hyphomicrobiales; family Nitrobacteraceae; genus Bradyrhizobium; species Bradyrhizobium sp. LB8.2. Next base: position 25,379 of record NZ_JBEPQV010000011.1, read on the forward strand.
CGCTGCGCTCCTCGCAATGACAAAAGGGATAAAACAAGCCCGCCGTCCCCCAAGACGGCGGGCTTGTTTCACCCGCGCTGATCCCGCTGCTCACACGTCCATGCGGACGATGACGGGAACTGCACTTGTGCGGTGAGGCGCTGTCGCGCCCTAGGAGACGACTTCCGCCGTGACGCGGCCGACGCCGGCACCGGTGAGGCCGATGGCCCGGGCAGCGCCCGTGGAGAGGTCAAGGACACGGCCGCGAATGAACGGTCCACGGTCGTTGATGGTGACGATGACGCTCGAGCCGCCATGGGTGACGCGCAGCTTGGTGCCGAACGGCAGCGAACGGTGCGCCGCGGTCATGGCGTTCTGGTTGAAGCGCTGGCCCGAGGCGGTCTTGCTGCCGGACTCGTTGCCGTAGAACGAAGCCATGCCGGAGAAGCTGCGGCCCGTGCCCGACGACGGCGTCATCGACGCATTGGCGCTGCGCCAGTCGGAGGTCGTGCTGGCATCGTTTTCGGCGTGGTGGCGGTGATGATGGTGAGAATACCGATGGTGATGCCGGGATTTTGCGGAAGCTTCGGTGGCAGTTCCACCGACGAGGAGTGTTGCGGCAACGAAAGCGATCGCCGTACGCGGCCGGGTCACAGAGCCCAGCATCTTCAAAGACAGCATTTAATGGTCCTAAGCTAGTATTGCCACATATGAGGCAAGTGGAGCCCTCGTAAGTTTGTGAGCGGGATGGCGTTTCGATTCCTAATGAGGCGTGAATTGGGCAGTAAATCCGTTCTATGTCCTCATGAAACATCTTGTTACTGTCGACCGGTATTCAGCTGATGTCCCGTAACCTTTGATTTTAATGTTTTGTTAACCTGCCAATTACTTAGAAATACTGTAAACGGAAGTCATCGCTTTCAGTGTTCAGAATTGGGTAAGTATTCGGCGAGTGAAGCCGGCGGGGCAGGAATCACGCCTCAGCGATCCGTGTTCATGGCCGCTATGCGCTCAGGGCAGGAACAAATGGGCGGGCATCGGCGCCAAGCGCGCGACAATTCCGTCAGGTGGCAAGTCGTCGTTGCGTCGTCTTGGACTGCGACGGACTGGCGAAAGAACGTCGTGCCTTTAATTTGGCGTCATGTTGCACGTGCGCGCCTGCTATGTTAGCAAAGCCGCGATTTTAACGAGCCCGGCACGTACCGTGCGGGGTCGAAAATCGAAGTCCCGCTTGAATTCCAAGGGCTTGGATCGCTTGGCGCCGCTTTGTGGCGACGGTTTTTCCCTTGCGAGTTTGACAGCAAAAAGAGCGCGTCTGTGGCTGCAGAAGATACGTCCGTTTCCGGTGTGTCGGGTCGTTATGCAACGGCCTTGTTTGAACTGGCCCGCGACCAGAAAGTGGTCGACGAGGTCAAAGCCGATCTCGACAAATTCGAGGGCTTGCTGAACGAAAGCGCCGATCTGACGCGCCTCGTCCGCAGCCCGGTGTTTGCGGCCGAAACGCAGTCCAGGGCCCTCTCGGCCGTGCTGGACAAGGCCGGCATCGCCGGCATCTCCGCCAATTTCCTCAAGGTTCTGACCGCCAACCGCCGCCTGTTCGCGGTGGCTGACGTCATCCGCGCCTACCGCGCCCTCGTCGCCAGGTTCAAGGGCGAGGTAACGGCCGACGTCACCGTGGCGGAAGCGCTCTCGAACAAGAATCTCGACGCCCTCAAGGTTGCCCTGAAGTCGGTGACCGGCAAGGACGTCGCGCTCAACGTGAAGGTCGACCCCTCGATCATCGGTGGCCTCGTGGTCAAGCTTGGCAGCCGTATGATCGATAGTTCGCTTCGCACCAAACTCAATTCGATCAAGCACGCGATGAAAGAGGCAGGCTGATGGACATCCGCGCCGCGGAAATTTCCGCGATCCTCAAGGACCAGATCAAGAATTTCGGCCAGGAAGCTGAAGTCTCCGAAGTCGGACAGGTGCTGTCCGTCGGTGACGGTATCGCTCGCGTCTTCGGTCTGGACAACGTCCAGGCCGGTGAAATGGTCGAGTTCGAGAACGGCACCCGCGGCATGGCGCTGAACCTCGAAACCGACAACGTCGGTATCGTTATTTTCGGCGCCGACCGTGAGATCAAGGAAGGCCAGACCGTCAAGCGCACCCGCGCCATCGTGGACGCGCCGGTCGGCAAGGGCCTGCTCGGCCGCGTCGTCGACGCGCTCGGCAACCCGATCGACGGCAAGGGCCCGATCCAGGCCGACAAGCGCATGCGCGTCGACGTCAAGGCGCCCGGCATCATTCCGCGCAAGTCGGTGAACGAGCCGATGGCGACCGGCCTCAAGGCGATCGACGCCCTGATCCCGATCGGCCGCGGCCAGCGCGAGCTGATCATCGGCGACCGTCAGACCGGCAAGACCGCGATCGCGCTCGACACCATCCTCAACCAGAAGCCGCTCAACGCGCAGCCGGACGAGAACATCAAGCTGTATTGCGTCTATGTCGCGATCGGCCAGAAGCGTTCGACCGTTGCCCAGTTCGTGAAGGTGCTGGAAGAGCAGGGCGCGCTCGAATACTCGATCATCGTCGCCGCCACCGCCTCCGATCCGGCGCCGATGCAGTACATCGCGCCGTTCACCGGCTGCACCATGGGCGAGTACTTCCGCGACAACGGCATGCACGCCGTCATCATCTATGACGATCTGTCCAAGCAGGCCGTCGCCTACCGCCAGATGTCGCTGCTGCTGCGCCGCCCGCCGGGCCGCGAAGCCTATCCTGGTGACGTGTTCTATCTGCACTCCCGCCTGCTCGAGCGCGCGGCGAAGCTGAACAAGGACCAGGGCTCCGGCTCGCTGACGGCGCTGCCGGTCATCGAAACCCAGGCCAACGACGTGTCGGCCTACATTCCGACCAACGTCATCTCGATCACCGACGGCCAGATCTTCCTGGAAACCGATCTGTTCTTCCAGGGCATCCGTCCTGCCGTGAACGTCGGTCTGTCGGTGTCGCGCGTCGGCTCCTCGGCGCAGACCAAGGCCACCAAGAAGGTCGCCGGCAAGATCAAGGGCGAGCTCGCGCAGTACCGCGAAATGGCGGCGTTCGCGCAGTTCGGCTCCGACCTCGACGCCTCGACCCAGCGCCTGCTCAACCGTGGTTCGCGCCTGACCGAGCTCCTGAAGCAGCCGCAGTTCGCGCCGCTGAAGATGGAAGAGCAGGTCTGCGTGATCTGGGCCGGCACCAACGGCTATCTCGATCCGCTCCCGGTCAACAAGGTGCGCGCGTTCGAGGACGGCCTGTTGTCGTTGCTGCGCGGCAAGAACGTCGAGATCCTCAATGCGATCCGCGACAGCCGCGATCTCTCCGACGACAGTGCTGCCAAGCTGAAGTCGGTGGTCGAAGGCTTCGCCAAGAGCTTTGCATAAGATAGCCGTCGCATGGCCGGGCTTCTTGTCCCGGCCGTCCGTGCCTCATCGCATGGCGGCGAAGACGTGAATGCCCGGGACTAGCCCGGGCATGACGACAGGGACAGGCTAACGGTCTGATCGCAAGAGATCGAACCGTCGGGGTGAACGAAGAATGGCCTCACTTAAAGACATGCGGGTTCGCATCGCCTCGACCAAGGCGACGCAGAAGATCACCAAGGCCATGCAGATGGTCGCCGCGTCCAGATTGCGCCGCGCCCAGCAAGCGGCCGAGGCGGCGCGGCCCTATGCCGACAAGATGAGCGCGGTAATCTCCAACATCGCCAGCGCCGCTGCGGGTTCGCCCGGCGCGCCGACGCTGCTGGCCGGCACCGGCAAGGACCAGATTCACCTGCTGCTGGTCTGCACCGGCGAGCGCGGCCTGTCCGGCGCTTTCAACTCCTCGATCGTGCGCCTCGCGCGCGAGCGCGCGCAGGCGCTGATTGCGCAGGGCAAGGAAGTCAAATTCTTCTGCGTCGGCCGCAAGGGTTATGAGCAGCTCCGTCGCCTGTTCGACAAGCAGATCGTCGAGCACCTCGACCTGCGCAGCGTTCGCCAGCTCGGCTTCGTCAACGCCGAGGACATCGCGAAGAAGGTTCTGGCGCGTTTCGACGCCGGCGAGTTCGACGTCTGCACGCTGTTCTACTCGCAGTTCAAGTCGGTGATTGCGCAAATCCCGACCGCGCAGCAGATCATTCCGCTGACTGTGGAAGCAAAGGCGGCGAACGCGCCGTCGACGTCCTACGACTACGAGCCGGAGGAGGACGAACTTCTCTCCGGCCTGTTGCCGCGCAATATCGCCGTGCAGATCTTCCGCGCGCTCCTGGAAAACAACGCTTCGTTCTACGGCGCGCAGATGAGCTCGATGGACAATGCCACCCGCAATGCCGGCGAAATGATCCGCAAGCAAACCCAGATCTATAACCGAACCCGTCAAGCCCAGATCACCAAGGAGCTGATCGAGATCATCTCCGGCGCCGAGGCGGTCTGACGCACGAACCAAACGACGGTCGTTCAAGTAAAGAATTTCGAAGGAGAGCTAATCATGGCCACAGCAGCTAACCAGGTCGGTCGCGTCACCCAGGTCATGGGCGCCGTCGTCGACGTTCAGTTCGAGGGCCACCTGCCGGCCATTCTCAATTCGCTGGAAACCAGGAACGGCAGCATCCGCCTCGTGTTGGAAGTCGCGCAGCATCTCGGTGAGTCCACCGTGCGCACGATCGCGATGGACGTGACCGAAGGTCTGGTGCGCGGCCAGGAAGTGACCGACACCGGCCAACCGATCGAGGTTCCGGTGGGCGCCGGCACGCTCGGCCGCATCATGAACGTCATCGGCGAGCCGATCGACGAAGCGGGCCCGATCCCGTCCGAAGGCAAGCGCGCCATCCACCAGGAAGCGCCGACCTACACCGACCAGGCCACCGAGGCCGAGATTCTCGTCACCGGCATCAAGGTCGTCGACTTGCTCGCGCCTTACGCCAAGGGCGGCAAGATCGGCCTGTTCGGCGGCGCAGGCGTCGGTAAGACCGTGCTCATTCAGGAGCTGATCAACAACGTCGCCAAAGCGCACGGCGGCAATTCGGTGTTCGCCGGCGTCGGCGAGCGCACCCGCGAAGGCAACGACCTCTATCACGAGTTCATCGAATCCAAGGTCAACGCCGACCCGCACAATCCCGACCCGAGCGTGAAGTCGAAATGCGCGCTGGTGTTCGGCCAGATGAACGAGCCGCCCGGTGCCCGCATGCGCGTCGCGCTGTCCGGCCTGACAGTCGCCGAGCACTTCCGCGACCAGGGCCAGGACGTGCTGTTCTTCATCGACAATATTTTCCGCTTCACTCAGGCAGGCTCGGAAGTGTCGGCGCTGCTCGGCCGTATTCCCAGCGCCGTGGGCTATCAGCCGACGTTGGCAACCGACATGGGCGCGCTGCAGGAGCGCATCACCACCACAAACAAGGGCTCGATCACCTCGGTGCAGGCGATCTACGTGCCGGCCGACGACTTGACCGACCCGGCGCCGGCGACGTCGTTCGCGCATTTGGACGCCACCACGGTGCTGAACCGTGCGATCTCGGAAAAGGGCATCTATCCGGCGGTCGATCCGCTCGACTCGACCTCGCGCATGCTGCAGGCGAATATTGTCGGCGAAGAGCACTATACGACCGCGCGCATGGTCCAGCAGGTGCTGCAGCGCTACAAGTCGCTCCAGGACATCATCGCCATCCTCGGCATGGACGAGCTTTCGGAAGAGGACAAGCTGACGGTGGCCCGCGCCCGCAAGATCGAGCGTTTCCTGTCGCAGCCGTTCCACGTCGCCGAAATTTTCACCGGCGCGCCCGGCAAGTTCGTCGACCTCGCGGACACCATCAAGGGCTTCCGCGGTCTCTGCGAAGGCAAGTATGACCACCTCCCGGAAGCCGCCTTCTACATGGTCGGCACCATCGAAGAGGCGCTCGAGAAGGGCAAGAAGCTGGCGGCTGAGGCGGCCTAAGCTGCGAACGGCGAGTAGGGAGTAGCGAATGGTCTCGCTGCTCCCGCTCCATTCGCTATTCGCTACTCACCATTCGCAGGTTTCCCATGGCCACCTTCCACTTCGATCTCGTCTCGCCGGAAAAGCTCGCATTCTCGGGTGAGGTCGACCAGGTCGACATCCCCGGCGTCGAGGGTGACTTCGGCGTGCTGGCGGGACATGCGCCGGTCGTGGCTGCGATCCGGCCCGGCATTCTCACCATCACCACCGGCGGCAAGCACGAGAAGATCATCGTGCTCGGCGGTCTCGCCGAAGTCTCCGAAAAGGGCCTCACCGTGCTCGCCGACGTCGCGACGTCGCTGGCCGAGCTCGACCGTGCCCAGTTCGCCGCGACCGTCTCGGAGATGGAAGAAGGTTTGAAGGAGCACGAAGGCAGCGAGCTCGATCAGGCCATCGCGCGGCTCGACCATTTCAAGAGCATCCAGCAGCAGCTCAACAGCACGGCTATGCACTAAGCCCCGGCGCATCGCACCGGGGCTCAAGCTACAAATTCCTGAACAAGTTCAGCGCTCGTCACGGAAGTGGCGGGCGCTGAAACTTTGTTGCACCGCGCCACCGATAGCGGCATTCTGCGCTGGCGAATTTTGTTCCGGGGCGGGCAGCAGATGAAACGCAAGATCGCAGCGATTTTCGCGGCCGATATTGCCGGTTACTCAAGGCTGGTCGCGGAAGACGAGGAGGAGACGCTGCGGCGTATGGCCTCCTATCGTGAGGTCGTCGACGATTTCATCGCGAAGGCCGGCGGACGCATCTTCAACACGGCAGGCGACGCCGTGCTCGCGGAATTTCCAAGCGCCGTCGATGCGGTGCGCTGCGCGATCGACATCCAGGAATCCCTGCGAACCCGCAACATGGCCTATCCGCCGAGCCGGCAGATGTCGTTCCGCATCGGCATCACCATCGGCGACGTGGTTGAGCGCGACGGCGATCTGCTCGGTGATGGCGTCAATATCGCCGCCCGGCTCGAGGGCCTCGCCGAGGTCGGTGGCATCTGCGTCTCCCGCGCCGTACACGAGCAGGTCGCCAACAAGCTGTCGGTGCAATTCGCCGATATCGGCGCGCAGGAGGTTAAGAACATCCCGACGCCCGTGCACGCCTACATGGTGGCGATGCGGCGCGTGGACGGCAGTTACGCAACGCCGCAGATCAAGAAGGTGGCGAAAGTAGCGCCCGCGCTGAATTGGATGTGGCCGCTGGTGGTCGGTGTCGTCTCCGTCGTCGCGATTGCTGTCGGCGGCTTTCTCTATTTCACCAAGCTCGAGACCAACAAGGTGTCGGCCATCGCAGCGATCGCGCCAGGCCCTGCATCAAGCCCGATGCCCATGCCGGCACCATCCGCCTCGCCGATGGTCGGCAAGTTTCCTGCCGACAGCGTGCCCTTCATCGGCGAGCGCATCCGCGGCTACCTCGGTGGCGAATATTCCGCCGCCGGCGACTACAAGGCCTTTGCGCTGAACGTCGGCGGCGTCACCGGCTCCGCGCTCAATCAGCCGAACGAGGAAGCCGCGCGCAACGCCGCGCTCGATCAGTGTCAGAAGCGGGCGGATGCCGCGCAGTCGCCGCGGCCCTGCGAGCTCTATGCGGTCGGCAACAATGTCGTCTACACGCACGGCAAGCCGCCGATGCCGCCGCAGCCCTTTATCCGGCACGATCCAATGACCGAGCGCGCCTTCGTCCCAAAGGACTTTCCGATGGTGCGCGATCCCGCAAAAGTCCGGCTCGAGAACATGTTCGTCCCCGCGGCGAAATCCCGCTCGGTCGCGCTCGGCCCGGGCGGTCAATATTTCATGGTGATGGGCGCATCATCCGCCGACGATGCTGCGCGGCGCTCCGTGGAATCGTGCGGCGCGATCGCCGGCGTCGCCTGCATGGTCGTTGCGGTCGACGAGAATTTCGTCGTGCCGATCCCGACCCTGCTCAGGATCACCGGCTTCTTCCATGCGGCGGCCAATGCCTCGATCGCCACAGATGCGCGCGACGAGGTCGTGCGCAAGCTCGCCGATGGCATGGGCTGGAACGCAGTCGCGGTCGGCACCGCGGGCCGGCCGGGCGTCGGCCTGAAGGCCGCGGACGAGCAGACCGCCGTCAATTCCGCGCTCGCCGACTGCGCCAGGCGCGACAGCGATTGCCACGTGATCGCGATCGGCCCGTTTACGGTGGGACCGGTGAATTAGGCGTGTGCTGATTAGGCCCGATCGTTGACGCTTGCGAGACGCGCTCCCTCGCTCGCTCGCGGGGGAGGGCTGGGGAGAGGGTGCATCTACAAAGAGACAGTCCCTAAACGGAGAAAGCCCTCACCCGGCACTTCGGGCCGACCTCTCCCGCAAGCGGGAGAGGCTGAGCGAGCCCGTGGCTGGTGGTGCGGTCATCCATGCCCGTCCTAAGCGCTGGAATGCGCTCTGCAACGACACCGGCTTGTTCTAACGTTTTTAGTTTGTGAAGGGCGCAAACTGCTGCGCGACCGCGCGGTAGACCTCGCGGCGGAACGGGACCACGACATCGGGGACACGGTCGAGCCGCTCCCAGCGCCAGGCGTCGAACTCCGCGGGCTGGTCGTTGCGCGGTGTCAACGGATCGATCTCGTCATCCTTGCCGGTGAAGCGCAGGGCGAACCATTTTTGGCGTTGCCCGCGGAATTTCGCCAGCCGATGCGTCTGCGGTCCATCGTAAGGCGGGAATTCGTAAGTCAGCCAGTCGGTCTCGCCGAGATAGGCTGCGCTCTTGACGCTGGTCTCTTCCCAGAGCTCGCGCAGCGCCGCATCGCGCAGATCCTCGCCCTCGTCGACACCGCCTTGCGGCATTTGCCAATCGAGGCCCGGCAGGATGATCTCGGGTCCGTCGCCCTTGAAGCGATGCCCGATCAGCACCCGGCCGTCGGCATTGAACAGCGCGATACCCACGTTGGGGCGATAAGGCTTTTGATCGGTCACGTGCGGATCTCTCGTCGTCATTCCAGGCGTTGCATTAGCATCAACCTGGAATGGCGACTTGAACTAATCCTCCGCCAGCGCGGAAAATTCCTTCACTACGCGCTCATAGACCGGGCGCTTGAACGGGACGATCAACCCGGTCAGGTTCTTCATCGGCTCCCAGCGCCAGTTCACGAACTCGGCCTTGTGGCCGCCGCCGGGCTTTTCGACGTTGATCTCGCTGTCCTTGCCGGTGAAGCGGACCGCGAACCATTTCTGGCGCTGGCCGCGATAGCGACCCTTCCACGCGCGGCCCGCAACAGTGCGTGGAATGTCGTAAGTGAGCCAGTCCGGAACCTCGCCGAGCCGCTCGACCGAGCGCACGCTGGTCTCCTCGTAGAGCTCGCGCCTGGCGGCGTCCCAATTGTCCTCGCCGGGATCGACGCCGCCCTGCGGCATCTGCCAGACATGGGTGTCGTCGACATGCTCGATGCCGCCGGCGCGGCGGCCGATGAACACCAGGCCTTGCTTGTTGATCAGCATCACGCCGACGCAGGTCCGGTAGGGCAGATCCTCGTAACGCGCCATTCCGCCAGGCCTCTCGCATGCTGTCGGTAAGGCTTGATCCGGCCCCGCAGGACCCGCGCCGTACCAATCCGTTGATTTAGCTGGATTTTGATTTCAGCATCGCGGTTGTCAATGGCACCAAAAGGATACCTCGGTCGCTCAATGTCTTGGTCCAGGCGCCGATGCGCTCGATCGAGACCGGGAGGGCGGAGGCGGTGCCCACGGCCGCGCCGCGCTCGCGCGCCGCCGCTTCGAGCTTGTTCAGGGCGCGGTCGATCTCGGCCGGGGTCGGCACCACGTCGATCGCGATGTCACCCTTGCCGAACGGCATCGCCTGGCTTGCCGCGGCCTGGGGCGCGATGCTGCGGGGCGAGGAGCCGTCGTCGAAGAAGCCGAGGCCACGTTTGGCCGCCTCGCGGATGATCGGCTGCATCGCCGGCTCCGTGGCGATGAAGCGGGCCCCCATGAAATTGGTGAGGCCGGCATAGCCCTGCATCCGGCTCAGATGCCAGTACAGGCGGTCCATGTTCTGGTCGGCACTCAGCGAGGTCAGCAGCGTCTGCGGTCCCGGATCGTTGTCGGGGAAGTCGTAGGGCTCCATCGGGATCTGGAGGAAGATCTCGTGGCGCTGGGCGCGGGCCCGCTCGGCGAGTTTTCCTGGATCGGAACCATAAGGCGTGAAGGCCAGCGTCACCGCCGCCGGCAGCCTCATGATGGCATCGGTGGTCTTGGCTGCGCCGACGCCGAGGCCGCCAATCAGGATCGCAACCACGGGCATCTTGGCGGCCTTGGCGCGGTCGGCATCCGCCGCATAGACGTTGAAGGGTTTCAGATCCCCGGCAACCACGGGGATCATGCCGTAGCGTGATTTCTCAAGGAGTTTTGGGTCGATCCCGGTCATGACGGGCGGCGGTGCGGAGGCCGCTCCGCCCTTGTCGGCGGGATCGCTGCCGCCGATCACCACGTCCTGGCGCGTGCCGGTGGAACCGTCGATCATGGTGACGGTCTTCTGCTCGCCCGCCTGCTTCGGCGCTTCCCTGGTCTCGTGCTTGCTTTCCTGTTTGCTTTCCTGGCCGTGGCCGGAAGCGGCCGGCTTCTCGTCGCTGGCCTTGTCCGTGGCTTGGGGCTCGCGGATCGCGAGCCGCGTCATCGGCTCGCCGCCGAGCGGATCCTTGTTGAAGATGGCGAAGCCGGCAAAAGCGACCAGGAACAGGCCGAGCAGCATCGCAAGCGCCTGCATGGCCGTGAACGGCAGCCGCCGCCGGTGTTTCCGGCGCGGCTTATCCTGTCCGAGCGGGGCGCTCAGATCATCGGCCGTTTCAGTCATGCGCGATCCCGAATCACTCACCCATGACGATACCACGGCGGGGTCAAGCGGCGGCAGGCCGGGATAGGCCGGGGGTGTCTGGCGTTCCACGCAAAAAGGGCGGCTCCGTGAGCCGCCCTTTCCGTCAGATCGCGATGCGCCGACCTAGTTTGCCGCTTTGGGCTTGTCGGCCGTGGTCTTGTTGTCGCCGCCCGGCGTGGGCGCCGCGGAGGCGCTGTTCTTGATGCCATGGAGCAAATCGTCGGCGAGCTTGAGCGCCTTGTCGTCCTTGGCGTCCGGCGGCACGTAGGACTGCGACCCGGTCTTCTCGTCGCCGTCGTTCTTGAGATGGCCGCGCAGCGAAGCCTCCCCCTTGGTGTCGGTGCGCGACTTCAGTTCGTCCGGCACGTCCTGCAGCACTTCGATGTCGGGCACGATGCCCTTGGCCTGGATCGATTTGCCCGACGGCGTGTAGTAGCGCGCCGTGGTCAGACGCAGCGCGCCGTTGCCCGAGCCGAGCGGAATGATGGTCTGCACCGAGCCCTTGCCGAACGAACGCGTGCCGACGATGGTCGCGCGCTTGTGGTCCTGCAGCGCGCCGGCGACGATCTCCGACGCCGAGGCCGAGCCGCCATTGACCAGCACGATGACCGGCTTGCCCTTGGTGAGGTCACCCGCATGCGCGGTACGGCGCTGGGTCTCATCGGCGTTGCGGCCGCGGGTCGAGACGATTTCGCCCTTCTCCAGGAAGGAGTCGGAGACGGTGACCGCTTCCTCGAGCAGGCCGCCCGGGTTGTTGCGGAGGTCGATGACGTAGCCCTTCAGCTTGTCGCCGATCTGATTCGAGAGGTTGGCGACCTCGCGCTTCAGGCCTTCGGTGGTCTGCTCGTTGAAGGTGGTGATGCGGATATAGGCGATGTCGTCGGCCTCGATGCGGGCGCGCACCGAGCGGACGCGGATGTTGTCGCGCACCAGCGTGACGTCGATCGGATTGTCCTGGCCCTTGCGGATGATCTTGAGCTTGATCTTGGTGTTGACCGGGCCGCGCATCTTCTCGACCGCCTGGTTCAGGGTCAGGCCCTGCACCGCTTCGTCGTCGAGACTGGTGATGATGTCGTTGGCCATGACGCCGGCGCGCGAGGCAGGCGTGTCGTCGATTGGCGAGACCACCTTGATCAGGCCGTCTTCCATCGTGACTTCGATGCCGAGGCCGCCGAACTCACCGCGGGTCTGCACCTGCATGTCGCGGAAGCTCTTGGCGTCCATGTAGCTCGAATGCGGATCGAGTCCGGTGAGCATGCCGCTGATGGCTGATTCGATCAGCTTGGTGTCGTCGGGCTTCTCGACATAGTCCGAGCGCACGCGCTCGAAGACGTCGCCGAAAAGGTTGAGCTGGCGATAGGTGTCCGCGGTGGCGGCCCGTGCGCTGGAGCCCATGAAGACCGCGCGCGGCTGGGTCACGAACAGCGTCAGCGCCGCACCGGTGGCCGCGCTGAGGAGGATAACTGAAGTCTTGCGCATCATCCGCGAACCTTCTCGCCTTCATTTGCGGCCCACCATGGGCCTGGATCGATTGGAGTGCCGTCTTTGCGGAACTCGACATACAGCACAGGTTGACTCGCGTTCGTGGCGAGAATGGAGGCGACTTGAGAGGTCGACCCCATGGACGCGACAGGCTCCCCCGTGAGGACAAACTGTCCGATGTTTACCGAAATGCGCTCCATCCCGGCGATCAGGACATGATACCCGCCCCCGGCATTGAGGATCAAGAGTTGTCCATAGCTGCGGAACGGGCCGGCATAGACCACCCAGCCGTCACACGGCGTCGTGACCTGGGAGCCGGGCTTACTTGCCAGCGAAATGCCCTTTTGGACCCCGCCGAGCCCGTCGGAACCGCCAAAATCCCTGATCTTGTTACCGTTAACCGGAAGAGGCAGGAGGCCCTTGGCGGCGGCGAAGGCCATCGCGGGAGTGGTCCGGGACCGGTCCTTGAAAGCGCCGGGGCCGGGTTTGGCGTTGGCGGCGGCCTTTGCCTCGGCCTGCTTGGCGGCCTCAGCTGCCTTCTCGGCTGCCTTTGCGGCGCTTTGCAGCTCCTGCTCCATCTTGGCGATCAGCCCCTGGAGATCGCCGACCTGCCTTGAGAGCGTGATGGCGCGCGAGTTCTCGGCGTCCAGGTCCTTTTCACGCGACGCCTGCTGGCGCTGCCGCTCGTCAACCAAGGCGGTGAGCCGGGTCTGGTCGTTGCGGACCTTGTCGCGGTCGGAGGCGAGCTGGTCGCGTTCGGTCGCGATGGTCTTGCGCAAGGACACGAGCTCGCCGAGCTCGCCGGCGATCTTCTCGGCGCGGCCGCGCAATTCCGGCACGACGGCGCCGAGCAGCATCGCCGTGCGCAGCGATTGCAGCGCGTCCTCGGGCCGCACCAGCAGCGCCGGCGGCGACCGCCTTCCGGCGCGCTGCAAGGCCGCCAGCACCTCGACGATGTCGGCGCGGCGCGAATCGAGCGAGCTGCGCATCGCCTGCTCGCGGCCGTTCAGCGAACGCAGCCGCGCTTCGGCTTCGTCGATCTTGGTCTCGACGGTGCGCACATTGGCGGCGGTGTCGATCAATTGCTGATTGAGCTGGGTGCGGTCCTGGCCGAGCGAGGTGATCTCGGTCTTGAGCTTGGCCTGCGCTTCCTCCGCGCTCTTCTTGCTTGCGCGGGCGGCCTCGAGCTCCTGCTCGCGCTGCTTGATCGCATCGGGCGAGATGGCCGCAGCCTGCGGCGCAATTGTTTGACCTTGCGTCTGAGCTTGCGCGAGGCTTGCGCCGGTCACGCCGGCGATCAGCAGCAGGTTGAGAATCGGCGCTCGCATCGCTTTAGGCAAAGGTGCTCGTTGTAGCGCGCATCATGCGCGGTGATAGGGGTGGCCGGCCAGAATGGTGGCGGCCCGATAAAGCTGTTCCAGAAGCATGACGCGGACCATTTGATGCGGCCAGGTCGCAGAGCCGAACGCGATCGCGAGCTTAGCCTTACGGCGCAATTCGGGCGAAAGTCCGTCCGCCCCTCCGATCATGAAGATAGTATGACCGGCCCCCTCGTCGCGCCAGCGGCCGAGATGCCGTGCGAATACGGTGGAATCCAGATTCTGGCCGCGCTCGTCCAGCGCCACCAGGATCGATTTCTCGGGAATATGCGCGGAGATCGCCGCGGCCTCTTCGGCCATCCGCGTCGCCGTGTCGCGTGCGCGGCTTTCGGGCAATTCGTGGATGGCGAGCTCGCGGAATCCGAGCTTTCGGCCGACCTCGTCGAATCGTTCGAAATAGCGGTCGGCAAGCTCCCGTTCGGGACCCTGCTTCAGCCGGCCCACCGCAATGACAGCAACACGCATGATAGCTTCAAGGTAGCGTTTTCAAGACCGCGCGCAAATTGCGCGCGCACGACGCTAGCATGCGCGTCAGCCGATTCGAAATCGGCCAGAGCCTCTAGATCGCCTTCGCCGCCCCTGGGCCCTGCGTGTACAATCTCTCGAGATTGTAGAACTCGCGGACCTCGGGTCTGAACACGTGAACGATCACATCGCCGGAATCGATCAGCACCCAGTCGCAATTGGGCAAGCCCTCGACGTGGATGTTCTTGATGCCGTTTTCCTTGAGGCCTTTGGCGACGTTCTCCGCGATCGCGCCGACGTGCCGGTTGGCCCGGCCGGTGGTGACGATCATGTAGTCGGAGTAGGCCGATTTGCCGCGAAGGTCGATGGTGACCGTCTCTTCCGCCTTCATGTCGTCGAGGCGGGAGAGGATCAGGCTCAGCGTCTTGTCGGCGTCGGGTTGCGCCTTCAAGGCTGCAGCTTTGGTCGATGTTTTACGCGCCGGCTTGGCAACCTTGGGTAAAACAGACTTCGTCGAAGCTGACTTGGACAATACAGATGTGGCCAGGGACCATTCCTTTCACTGTATCGCGAACGCCGAATCCGACGCTCACTGGTTACACTACATCATGTGGGGTTAAGGGTTTCAATATGCCAGAGAGCCCGAAGTTGACAACGACCTCCGCAGAGTCTGACTCACTTCGTACCTTTCCAGCTTCCGTCCGGGTTCCGTAAGCCGGTCGAAGAGAGATTCAGCTTCATTCCGGTCAGGAAGACCCACGCCGGCGCAGCCCGGTCCGCAAGCAATGCTGCCTCATTCTCGGGCACGCGGTAGCGCTTGAGCGCCTGGGCGGCGGGAGAGGCGAGCGCGCGAAAACTCTGCGGTGGGCGATCGATGACCGCAATCGGCACCTGGCCGGCGATGCGCTGCCAGTGCTGCCAACGATGGAATTGAGCGAGGTTGTCGGCGCCCATGATCCAGACAAAGCGCAGGCCGGAGAGACGGCGGCGCAAGGTGTTGATGGTGTCGATAGTATAGCGCGTGCGAATGACGGATTCGAGACAGCTCACCTCGATCCTGGGGTCGTCGGCAATTTCGCGCGCCGCCTGCATGCGCCGGCCGAGCTCATGCAGCGTGCCGTTCTCCTTCAGCGGATTGCCTGGCGTCACCAACCACCAGACGCGATCGAGCTGAAGGCGTTTCAGCGCGAACTGGCTGATCGCGCGATGGGCCTGGTGCGGCGGATTGAACGAGCCGCCGAGCAGCCCGATGCGCATGCCCGAAGTGTGGGTTGGTATGGCCTGCGCGAAGGAACGTGGCGCGACGAAATTGTTGCTCAATGCCCCGCGCCCCGCGTCGTTTACGGCCGCGTCTGCCCGGTGCCGTGGATGCGATACTTGAAGCTCGTCAGCTGCTCCGCCCCAACCGGGCCGCGGGCATGGAATCTGCCGGTGGCGATGCCGATCTCGGCGCCGAAGCCGAACTCGCCGCCGTCGGCGAACTGCGTCGAAGCGTTGTGCAGCACGATCGCGGAATCGACCTCGCTCAGGAATTTCTTCGCAGCGGTCTCGTCCGCGCTCACGATCGCATCGGTATGGTGCGAGCCGTGGTTCTGGATATGCGCGATCGCGCCGTCGACGCCGTCCACCACCTTCGCCGCGATGATCGCGTCGAGATATTCAGTGTCCCAATCCTCCGCGCTCGCAGCCTTGACGCGCGCATCGGTCTTCTGCACGGCGTCGTCGCCGCGTACTTCGCAGCCCGCCTCGATCAGCATCTCGACCAGCGGCTTCAGCTTTGTGCCGGCAGCAGCGCGATCGACCAGCAGCGTCTCGGCCGCGCCGCAGACGCCGGTGCGGCGCATCTTGGCGTTGAGCACGATCGA
This sequence comes from Bradyrhizobium sp. LB8.2, assembly GCF_040548035.1. Taxonomy (NCBI): domain Bacteria; kingdom Pseudomonadati; phylum Pseudomonadota; class Alphaproteobacteria; order Hyphomicrobiales; family Nitrobacteraceae; genus Bradyrhizobium; species Bradyrhizobium sp. LB8.2. The sequence continues at coordinate 41,346 of NZ_JBEPQV010000011.1, forward strand.
CTTCGCCATGGCGAGGTCGGCGCTGGCATCGATATAGACGTGGTTGACGCCCTCGAGATGCGCGAACACCGGCACGCGCGCTTCCTGCTCGACGCGCGCGACGAGGCTCTTGCCTCCGCGCGGCACGATCACGTCGACGGCGCCGTTCAATCCCGACAGCATCATGCCGACCGCCGTGCGGTCGCGCGTCGGCACCAACGTGATCGCGGCTTCGGGGAGGCCGGCTTCACGCAGGCCCTGCACCAGGCATTCATGGATGGCGCGGCAGGAGCGAAAACTGTCGGAGCCGCCGCGCAGGATCACGGCATTGCCGGACTTCAGGCACAGCACGCCGGCGTCCGCCGCAACGTTCGGCCGGCTCTCGAAAATCACGCCGACGACGCCGAGCGGCACGCGTACGCGCTCGATGGTCATGCCGTTCGGCCGTTGCCAGCTCTCGGTGACGATGCCGACCGGATCGGCAATGCCGCGCACGATGCCGATCCCCTCGGCCATGCCCTCGACCCGCGCCGGCGTCAGCGTCAGGCGGTCGATGAAGGAGGAGGTGGCGTTGCCGGAGGCGCGGGCATCAGTGACGTCCTCGGCGTTGGCGGCGAGGATCGCGGCAGAGTTCGCGCGGATCGCCCGCTCCATGGCTTCGAGCGCCCGGTTCTTCTGCTCCGGCGGCGCCAGCGCCAGCACGCGCGCTGCAGCGCGGGCACGGGTACCGAGATCGGTCATCAGCGCCTGAAGATCGGCATTGCCGTCGATGGCTTTGAGGGGGGCGGCCATAGCTCGTTCAACCTTCTGCTAAGGCGGTGTCCTAGCACGGAAATCCCGCTTTTGCGAAGGGTCGGGAGGGTATGGCAGGGCTTCACGTGCCGGACGACAGCTCGGTCAATGGCCTAGCTCCGGCATCATGGCAGGGCTTGCCGGCCATCCACGCCTCGGCCGTCGCCTGCAAGAACGTGGATGCCTGCCGGTCTACCCGCCCATCACCAGATCGTCGCGGTGGATCATCTCTGACCGCCCGCTGATGCCGAGGATGGCCATCACGTCCGGGGAAGAGCGGCCCTTGATCCGCTCGGCGTCGTCGGCATCGTAGGCGATCAGGCCGCGGCCGACCTCGCTGGTGTCGGGGCCTCGGACGATCACGGCGTCGCCGCGGGCGAACTGGCCCTCGACCTTGATCACGCCGGCCGGCAGCAGGCTGGCGCCGGCACGTAGCGCGGCGACTGCGCCGGCGTCGATGGTCAGCGTGCCCTTCGGTTCCAGCGAACCCGCGATCCAGCGTTTTCGCGAGGTGATGGGATTGGCGGGCGTCAGGAACCAGGTGCAGCGGCTGCCATCGGCGATTGCCTGCAAGGGATGCTCGATCTTGCCGGAGGCGATCAGCATATGCGTGCCGCCGGTGGTGGCGATCTTCGCCGCCTCGACCTTGGTGCGCATGCCACCGCGGGAGAGTTCGGACTCGGCGTCGCCGGCGACAGCCTCGATCTCCGACGAGATGCTGTCGACGACGGGAATGAGCTTGGCGTTCGGATTGTTCTTCGGCGGGGCATCGTAGAGCCCGTCGATATCGGACAGCAGCACCAGCAGATCCGCGCTCGCCATGGTGGCGACGCGCGCGGCGAGGCGGTCGTTGTCGCCGTAGCGGATCTCGTTGGTGGCGACCGTGTCGTTCTCGTTGATCACGGGGATCGCGCGCCACTCGAGGAGCTTGCCGATGGTGGAGCGCGCGTTGAGATAGCGGCGGCGCTCCTCGGTGTCCTGAAGCGTCACCAAAATCTGGCCGGCGCCGATGCCGTGGGCACCGAGCACCTCCGACCAGATCCGCGCCAGCGCGATCTGGCCGACGGCTGCCGCGGCCTGGCTCTCCTCCAGCTTCAGCGGGCCGCGCGGCAGTTTGAGCCGGCTGCGGCCGAGCGCGATTGAGCCCGAGGAGACCACGAGCACGTCACGGCCCTCGCCGTGCAGCTTGGCCATGTCGTCGGCGAGTGCGGCGAGCCAGGACGCCCGCACCTCGCCCCTGTCGGAATCGACCAGCAGCGCGGAGCCGACCTTGACGACGATGCGGCGGAATTGACTGAGTTCGGGGCTGGCCATGAGTGTATGTGTTGGCGCGTGTGACGGATTGCTCTGCATCGGACACGGCGGAGCGGAGAGCGGCGCCGGTAAGGCCTGCTTTTGCAGCAGGACGATGGCCGGCGCAAGGCGGCAGGCCCGGTAAACGCCGCTTGTCGGGGGCGCCTGTCTGGCTCTAATTGTCGCCAACGATAATGGGCTCAAAGAGGAAACCAATGGATCGCCGCAACTTCATCGCCGGATGCCTGGGGTTGCCGCTGCTGGCACAAGCGGGCGGGTCGCAAGCGCAGGCCGGGCTGACGAAAATGATCTTCCCGTTCGCGGCGGGAGCGGGCGGCGACACGCTGTGCCGGCTGATCGCGCAGGAGATGGCGCCGGCGCTGCAGCGGACCATCGTGGTCGAGAACCGCACCGGCGGCGACGGCCTGATCGGCATCAAGGCGGTGAAGGGGGCCAGCCCCGACGGCAGCATGGTGCTGGTGACGACCGGCCCCACGATGTACCTGCTGCCGATGGTGGAGGCGACGCCGAGCTTCGATACTGCAAAGGATTTCGTCCCAGTATCGCTGCTGGCCCGGTTCGAATTCGCCGTCGTGATCGGCCCGGGGATCGATGCCGCCGACTTCAAGGGATTTGTCGGCTGGTTGAAGACGCATCCGGACAAGACGTCGTTCGGCGTGCCGAGCAATGGCACCATTCCGCATTTCATGGGCTCCAAGCTCGAGAAGGATCTCGGCATTCCCATGACGCGGGTGCCCTATCGGGGCAGCGCGCCCATCCTCAATGACATCATCGGCGGCCACATCTCGTTCGGCATCACCACATTGGCCGACGCGCTGCCGCAGCATCGCGCCAAGGGCGTGAAGATCATCGCGGTCGCGAGTGCGGAACGCTCGCCGTTCGCGCCCACCGTCCCGACGCTGAAGGAGAGCGGCATCGATCTCGTCGCGGACGCCTGGTACGGCATGTGGCTTCCCGCCGGCAGCTCGCCGGAATTCGCAAGCAAGCTCGGCGCGGCCGCAAGCGCCGCGCTCGCCAAGCCCGAGGTGAAGGAGAAGCTGACAGCCATTGGACTGATCCCGGTTGGCAGCAGTGCGGATGGCTTGACCAAGGAGCTCGCCGCGAACACCGCCTTCTGGCAGCCGATCGTCAAGGCGACGGGGTACAAGATCGAGAATTGAGAAGCGTAGCGCGATTTCTCCCCTCATCCTGAGGAGCGCGCTCTTTGCGCGCGTCTCGAAGGATGCAGGCCGAGGTGCGAGAGCCGGGCCTGCATGGTTCGAGACGGCGCTTCGCGCCTCCTCACCATGAGGATTACAACTTCGCGCGCTGTTCGATGCCGTCCTTGATCGACGCGAGTTCTTTCTCGTCCCAGATGCCGATCAGGATGCCGCCCTTCACCTGAAGCTGGTTGTCGGCATAGTTCGCGATCTTCTCGCGGGGTGTGGTGATGTGGTCGTTGGGATGCAGCGCCCAGTCGAACAATTCCGCCTGTAATCGCGCGATGATGCCGGCGCACTCCGGGTCGTCGCCGCGATCCAGAAACTCTTCCGGATCGGTTTCGAGGTCATACAGCATCGGGCGGAAGCCGGAGGCATGGATGTATTTCCAGCGGCCGTCGAACACCATGAACAGGCGGCAGCGTTCGATCGGCTGGTTCAATTTCAGCCGGACATCCTGCATGGAATAGTCGTATTCGGAGAAGGCGACCTTGCGCCAGTCGGATGGAGTCGGCCCGCGCAGCAGCGGCAGCAGCGAGCGTCCTTCGAGGATGTGGCCCGGCACCTTGCCGCCGAAATAATCGACGAAGGTCGGCGCGAGATCGATGGCTTCGACCAGCGCGTCACTGCGCGTGCCGCGCGTCGCGCCGGCTTTCTTCGAGGGATCGATGATGATCAGCGGAATCTTGGCCGACTGCTCGTGGAACAGATCCTTCTCGCCCATCCAGTGATCGCCGAGATAGTCGCCGTGATCGGAGGTGAACACGATCATGGTGGATTCCACGAGATCGCGCTCCTCCAGAAACTTCATCAGCACACCCATCTGGTCGTCGATCTGGGTGATCAGGCCCATATAGGTCGGGATCACTTTCTCGCGGGCCTCGTCGCGCGCCATGTTGCGGGAGTAGCGCATGTCCATATAGGCGCCGAACACCGGATGCGGATTCTGGCGCTCGCGCTCGGAGCGGATCACCGGGATCATGTCATCCGGCGAATACATGCTGGCGTAAGGTTCGGGCGCGATGTAGGGCCAGTGCGGCTTGATGTAGGAAAGATGCAGGCACCACGGCTTGCCGTCGGTTTCGGCCTCGCTGATGAAGTCCATCGCGCGGCGCGTCATGTAGGGCGTCTCGGAATGTTCGTCCGGCACGCGCGCGGCCTTGTCGGCATGCACGAGCAGCCAGCCGTTTTGCAAGGAGCCGTCTTCCGCCGCACCTGAATTGGCCCAATGCTCCCAGGGATTGGTCGCTTCAAAACCCTGCTGGCGCAGATATTCGTCGTATCTCGGACGCGGACGGCCGGTCGGATGCAGGCCGTCGTCGCGTTCATAAGGCTCGAACCCGCATTCGGCGACGTGCACGCCGATCACCGATTCCGGCGGGATGCCGAGCGCCTTCATGCCTTCGAGATCGGGTGCCATGTGGGTCTTGCCGACTAGCACGTTGCGTACGCCGAGCTTCTTGAGGTGATCGCCGAGGGTGGGCTCGCCGACGCGCAACGGCCAGCCGTTCCAGTGCGAGCCGTGCGAGCGCATGTAGCGCCCGGTGTAAAACGACATCCGCGAGGGGCCGCAGATCGGCGACTGCACATAGGCCTTGCTGAACAGCACGCCGCGCTTCGCCATGGCGTCGATGTTTGGTGTCTTCAGCGTGGGATGGCCGGTGCAGCCGAGATAGTCATAGCGAAGCTGGTCGCACATGATCCAGAGAACGTTCTTCGCGCGCGCCATGCGTCATCCCCGCCGTGTCTTGATTGTTCGATGCTGCGCTATGGCGTCAGCGAAGACAAGCAGGGGGGGATCAGGTCGACCGGATCAGACCGACCAGATCAAACTGACCACGGCTCGGCTTCGGCCGCGCTCTTCGCCTTGGCGGAGACCGGGCTTTCGCCGATCACATCCGCCAATGCGCGCAACGCTTCCTTCACGCCGTCGCCGGTGACGGCGGAGAGCAGCAGCGGCGTCTTCTTGGCGGCGCGCTTCAGCCGGTCCTTCTGCTTCTTCAACTCGTCCGGCTCGACCGCGTCGATCTTGTTCAGCGCCACGATCTCGATCTTGTCGGTGAGCTGCCCGGCATAGGCGTCCAGCTCCGTTCGCACCGTTTTGTAGGCCTTGCCGGCATGCTCGCAAGTCGCATCGACGAGATGCAGCAGCACGCGGCAGCGCTCGACATGGGCAAGAAAGCGGTCGCCGAGACCCACACCTTCATGCGCGCCTTCGATCAGACCGGGGATGTCCGCCAGCACGAATTCGCGGCCATCGGCATTCACGACGCCGAGCTGCGGATGCAGCGTGGTGAAAGGATAGTCGGCGATCTTCGGCTTGGCCGCGCTGACTTTGGCGAGGAAGGTCGATTTGCCGGCATTGGGCAGGCCGACGAGGCCGGCATCCGCGATCAGCTTCAGCCGCAGCCAGATCCAGCGCTCTTCGCCGGGCTGGCCGGGATTGGCATTGCGCGGCGCGCGGTTGGTCGAGGTCTTGAAATGCGCGTTGCCGAAGCCGCCATTGCCGCCCTCGGCCAGCACGAATTTTTCGCCGACATTGGTGAAATCGTGGATCATGGTCTCGCGATCCTCGTCGAAGATCTGCGTGCCCATGGGAACCTTCAGCACGATCGCCTTGCCATTGGCGCCATGGCGGTCCGAGCCTGCGCCGTTCTCGCCCTTCTGGGCCTTGAAGTGCTGCTGGTAGCGATAGTCGATCAGCGTGTTCAGGCCGTCTGCGACCTCGATGATGACATTGCCGCCGCGGCCGCCATTGCCGCCGGAGGGACCGCCGAATTCAATGAATTTTTCGCGGCGGAACGCCACGCAGCCGTTTCCGCCGTCACCGGAGCGGATATAGACCTTTGCTTCGTCGAGGAATTTCATCGGCCATAGGTAGGCCAGCCGGTCCCGCGCGGCAACCCGGATGGACCCGCAAATCGGCCGAAATTCGGCGATTTATGGGCCTTGCTTAACCGCAAGACCAGGTCCGGGACGACGTCAGAGCGGCCGCCGCCGGATCAGGAATTTCTGCGTGCCCTCCAGCACCAGCTCCTTGCGCTGGTTGAACACGGTGCTTTTGAGCGTCACCGTGCCGGTCGAGCGTCCCGGCACCAGCTCGACGACCTCGAGCGCGGGATAGATGGTCTCGTCGGCGAACACCGGTTTGAGGAATCGGCTCGACTGCTCGAGGAAGCCGACCAGGGATTCCTCGACCATGAACGGAAATAGGCCCGCGCCGGGTGCGGTGTGGATCAAGGTCTGAAAACCGTGGGCCAGCAAATGCGGCATGCCGCGGCTGCGGCAATACTCCACATCATAGTGCACCGGATGGGTGTCGCCGCTCGCGGTCTGGAACGCCGCGAACACCGCATTGGTCTGCGTGCGGCTCGGCAGCACGAAACGCTCGCCGACCACGAAATCCTCAAACCAGCGTTGCGCGGGGATCATGCGATGCCGGGCCGGATCGAAGTCGGTCATGTCTTGGCTCGCTTCTTGGCTCTTTCGTTCGTGGGCAGCCTATCGCTACCGCGACGCGGAGAGTGCGACAATCCGTTCAATTCGTCCAACGCGGGCTTGTCCCGGCGGCGTGCGTCATTACAACGGCGCTCGATGCCCCTTTTCAAAAATCTCTCCGCCTATGACGAACGCTCGGCGCGGCTCGCCGGCATTGCACTCATGGTGCTGTCGATCTTCATGTTCTCGTTCGGCGATGCCATGGGCAAGTTCCTGGTCGGGACTTATTCGGTGGGGCAGCTGCTGTTTCTGCGCGCCTGCGCGGCGCTGCTGCTGCTGTCGCCGCTGGTCTGGCGGCAGCGTCACCAATTCCGGCATCTGGAGCGGCCGGGTCTCCAGCTCTTCCGCGTGGTGCTGTCGACGCTGGAAGTGGCCGCCTTCTTCCTCGCGACGGTCGATCTGCCGCTCGCCGACGTCATCACCTATTATCTGGCCGGCCCCATCTTCGTCACCGCGATGTCGGCGATCTTCCTCGGCGAGAAGGTCGGCTGGCGGCGCTGGACCGCGATCCTGATCGGCTTCTGCGGCGTGCTGATCGCGCTGCGGCCGTCGGCGCAGACGATCAGCCTGCCGGCGCTGATCGCGCTTGGCGGCAGCCTGTCTTTCGCAACGCTGATGCTGATCACCCGCAGCCTGCGCAAGACGCCCGATATCGTGATGGCGTCGTCGCAATTCGTCGGCACGTTTTTGCTGGGCGCGGTGCTGTCGGCGTTCCACTGGGTGCCGCCGACATCAGGCAGCCTCGTGATCTTCGCGCTGGCGGGATGCGTCTCGGTCGCCGCGCTGTTCTGCGTCAACCGCTCGCTCAAGCTCGCGCCGGCCAGCGTCGTCGTGCCCTATCAATATTCGATGATCGTCTGGGCGGTGATCTTCGGCTTCGTCGTGTTCGGCAACGTTCCCGAGGTCGCCACCATCGTCGGCGCCGCCATCATCATCGGCGCCGGGTTCTATATCTACCTGCGTGAGCGCGATCTCGGCCGCGCCGGCGGAGAGCTGAATCCGCCGGCGTAGCGCCTACCTCACGCGCCTTGCACTGCTCCAGCTCTTCAGCGAGGCCCACACACTGCGCGAGAGACGGAAGCAGTCGACGGGCGTGGACGAGCCCAGCGCCAGGAACCGATGCAGCTGGACGCCGCTCCATTGGAAGCCGCACTTCTCCAGCACGTTGCGCGACGCCGGGTTGGTGACGCGTGCACCTGCATAAAGATGGTCGTCCTCGAACTCCTCGAAGAAGAAGTCGATCGCGCCGCGTGCGGCCTCGGTGGCAAAGCCCCGGCCCCAATGCTCGACGCCGAGCCAATAGCCGAGCTCGGCATTGTCGGGCGTGGAGCGGTCGATGCCGACCATGCCGACCGGACCGGAGTCCTGCTCGATCAGGAACACGGTCTCGCTGCCGAGCGCGGCGGTGGCGCGGACGAATTCGACGGCGTCGTCCTGCGAATAGGGATGGGGAAGGCGGCGGGTGTTCTCGGCGACGCGACGGTCGTTGGCGAGGAGGGCGATGGTCCTGACGTCGGCGAGGGTCGGCCGCCGCAAGGTCAGCCGCTCGGTGGCGACGACGCTTGGTCTCGCCTCCCGCAAGGTCACGCTCGAAAAATCCTGCAACATGTCCGGCTCCGTCGAAGTCACTAAGTGAAAAGTGAGCAAGTCAAACGAAAGGGGAGGCCGGTTTCCCCGCCTCCCCTGGAGCCTTCGATCTCTTTGATCTCAAGGACTCCGCCGGTTCGGTCTGGGACCCGGCGGACTCCAAATTTGATCCACCGTCTATTCAGCCGCCTCTGCGAGCGGGAGCACCGAGATGAAGGTGCGACCATTGGCTTTGGCCTGGAATGTTACGCGACCCTCGACCTTGGCGAACAAAGTGTGGTCGGTGCCCATGCCGACATTAAGGCCGGGATGCCAGGTGGTGCCGCGCTGACGCGCAATGATGTTGCCGGGAATCACAACTTCCCCGCCGAACGCCTTGATACCGAGGCGCTTGCCTTTGGAATCGCGACCGTTGCGCGATGAACCGCCTGCTTTTTTGTGAGCCATGGCTCGTCTCCGAAATCTTACGTATTTCTAGATCAATTCCTTGACGGAATCATTTCACAATTTCTCACGCATCACTTCGTGATTGCGCGTGATCAAATTATGCGGCGTCGGCTTCTTCGGTCGTGGTCTCTGGCTTGACGACCTTTTCCCGCTTCGGACGCGGGCCCTTGGTGGGCTTGGCGCCGTCCGTCAGGATCTCGCTGATGCGCAGCACCGTGATCTCGTCGCGATAGCCGCGCTTGCGGCGCGAGTTCTTGCGGCGGCGCTTCTTGAACGCGATGACCTTGGGGCCACGCTTGTGGTCGAGCACCTCGACCGCCACGGACGCGCCTGCGACCGTCGGCAGACCCAGGAGCGGCGTGTCGCCGCCGACCAGCAGAACTTCGTTCAACTGCACGATCGAGCCGACTTCGCCTTCGATCTTGCCTACTTCCAGGACATCATCCGGAACGACGCGGTACTGCCGGCCGCCGGTTTTGATGACTGCGAACATCGTTGTTTTCCTTCGTGTTCATTCCCGGCCTCGCGACATAGTGTCGGGGCCGGCTTTTTGTCAGTCGCGGGTTTATGCGAATATTGGTTTATGCGAGTTTTGTGCGGGCGGGAGTTATCCCTTTGAAAACCCACGCAAAAACAAGCAGCGCGAGAAACGCCCCGCGCCGGTTGCGGGATTTATAGCCGCTCGCTCCCGGGAGTCAAGGAAAAGCAGGCGAAAACGGCCCGGAATTGAAGGATTTGGGCCAGATTGGAGCTCCCTGCTGAATCCCGCGCCGCGCTGCAACCAACCGGTTCCGCCGCCGTTGTCCTGACGAAGTTCGCAAAGGGCGAGGGGGCATCCATGGCAACGGAAGAGCTGGTCAAGACGACGGGCATCGCCACCCACGGCGGCGCGCGGCTGCCGTCGGTGGACGTCGACAGTTTGAACATCGAGATGAAGGACGAGGACGGCTTTCTCGGCGACCGCGCCAGCAAGGGCGCGTTCCGCGAGATCCTCGATCGCTGGCGCAAGCCGCTGCGCAAGACTGGCGAGGACCCGTTCGGCAAGGAGCCGTCGGAGGAGGTCAGCAAGAAGACCCTGGATGCCATCCTGGTCGGTGACGATGTCGAGGCCTCCGCGGTCGTGCACAGCGCGATCGAGGACTTCGCGCAGGAGCTCGCTTACGTCACGCGCCGCTTCCTGAAGTCCAAGGCCTGGGCCAAGACCGAGCGGATCGTGGTCGGTGGCGGTTTCCGCGATTCCCGGCTCGGTGAGCTCGCGATCGCCCGCGCCGAGATCATCCTCAAATCCGAGGACTTCAAGATCGACATGATGCCGATCCGCCATCATCCTGATGAAGCCGGCCTGATCGGCGCGCTGCATCTGGCGCCGTCATGGATCTTCGAAGCCTATGACAGCATCCTCGCCGTCGATATCGGCGGCACCAACATCCGCTGCGGCCTGGTCGAGACCGGCTGGAAAAAGGCAAAAGACCTGTCGAAGGCCAAGGTCGTGAAGTCCGAGCTGTGGCGTCATGCCGACGACGAGCCGACGCGCGAAGGCGCAGTGAAGCGGCTCACCAAGATGCTGAAGGGGCTGATCACGGAGGCCGAGGCGGAAGGCTTCAAGCTGGCACCCTTCATCGGCATCGCCTGTCCCGGCGTGATCGACGAGGACGGCTCGATCGAGAAAGGCGCGCAGAACCTGCCGGGCAATTGGGAGAGCAGCAAGTTCAACCTGCCGGCGAGCCTGATCGAGGGCATTCCTGAGATCGGCGAGCACGACACCGCGATCCTGATGCACAATGACGGCGTGGTTCAGGGACTCTCGGAAGTGCCGTTCATGCAGGACGTCGATCGCTGGGGCGTGCTCACCATCGGCACCGGGCTCGGCAATGCCCGCTTCACCAACCGCCACAAGGACAGCGGCCAAGGCAAAGATAACGGAAAAGACCGGGATTCCACGGACAACGGCAAGAAAAAGAGCAAGAACGGCAACAAGGCCGACTAGCTGGCGTTTTCGAGCGAAGTGGATGCCGGTTCGCGTCAAGAAAACGCGCCAAAACAAGAATCTGGAGACCCGTTCCGATTTCATCGGAACGGAAACGGCTCCAGAGTAACCTTGACTGGTTAGGTTAAGGGCCGGTTTGCGTTGCGGCGCACCGGCCGCACGCTAGGGTCGAGCCGTCGCCTCACCTGGCCGGCGAAGCCGCCCTTCCCAGCCAGTATTTCAATGAGCGGCACCGGGACCGCCAGTGTTTACCGCGTCTGGCGGTCCCACCTCCCTTTGGGGGCACCTTTGGGCTTACCGGGAGACCGGTGATTCGGGCGGCGATGGCGCCACCTCGAGGCTCGCGCCGGGTCATTGGCGAACGGTTCACGCCCAATTCGCTCAAGCTGCCGCCGAAATCCGAGGGGCGTCCCCATCGCCACCGCGACATCGTGGGGTCCGGCCGGAAAACCGGTCTGATTTTCCGCTCGCGCGCCTTGTCTGGCCCGCCATCCTCGCCTATTAACGCCCCAACCACAGGGGCCCTGCTCCTTACTTGGCGCCTTCAGGAGAGGTGGCAGAGTGGTCGAATGCACCGCACTCGAAATGCGGCATAGGTGCAAGCCTATCGGGGGTTCGAATCCCTCCCTCTCCGCCAGCCTACCCTTCCAAGGAAGCATATCAGCCACTGCCCGCGATACCGGGGCGCTGCCGGTTAGCTGCAGGCCAATCGCATATGGCTCGGAGATGCAGGCTGAAACTGAATCGGATTGCGAACGAAGCGGAATGATTTCGCTCTTTTCCTTCGAGAATTCCGAAGTTTTTGCCATGTGGATTGCCCTGCGGTTAGCTGTGCGGCTTAGGCTGCGCGACGTCATGGCCGCAGCAGGGGACCAAGTCGCGTACACCCGCCATTCTACGGGCAAAAGTAGAGGGGAGTAGCACCGTCGCGAAAGGCTCGACGAACAGTATCTCAATCGGCATTCTACCGGCTCCGTCGCGGTCCCGCGAACGGCGCGCCGAGCGCGAACAGGATCACCCGCACAAGCCTTGGTCACACCTGCAGATCGGGGAGGCGCCCAAGAAAACTGACGTCGGCAGGAATGCGTCGTGGCTGTCCTGTCCCTTGATAATGTAGTCGGCAAGCTTCTTCGCCCGCGCCGTGTTCAGCAGCCGCTGATAGCCCTTGTCGTCAGCGTCTTCGGGATCAAGCGTTTCGACGCTATAGAAATCCTTCGAGACCAAATCCTTTACTTTTAGTGCGGTGGCATAAAGCACGAGCCCGCCCTGCCGGACTCGCGCCGCTGGAATTGTGATTTTGGCCAAGTTGCCCCTCCAGAAAATGATTGTGTCCACTCTAGAATCAAACGTAGGTTGTAGATGAAATCACGTCGTTTTCCGTTTCGCAACGCCCCGCGACACGATGCGGTGGGCTTTCCGTTACGGTGACAGTGCACTAACGATGCGGCGCGCCTGATGGTGAGGGCGTCTAAATGCGGCATGCGATGCTCCTTGCTATCCCCTGTGCTGCCAACGATAGCGTCTATTTCGATGTCATAACCGTGGGTTGAGCTTCGGCCGCGCAAACTCTTTCAGTGTTATGGGCTTGCCGAACAGGTAGCCTTGCACGAGGTCAAAGTTAAGCTCGTTAGCAGCCAGTAGGTGTCGCCGCCATCGTTGCCAATCTCGACGACGCGATTGCCGATCAGGGCTTCGCTGGCTTGCCGATCAGCCTTCGGCATGGGCAGGTGGCGGGCGCCTTGCCCGGCCCTCACCGCGACCCATTCGACCGGATGCTGATCGCCCAGGCGATGCTGGAAAATCTCGTGCTTGTCTCCAATGAGCAAGCCTTCGACGCCTATGGCGTCGGAAGGTTATGGTGAGGCTCGCCGCCCGAATCGTGGCCCACCACGGCGACGATCGTCTGCGCCATGGCGCGCAGCGCATCCGACCACCGCCCACACTCCGATCACCGCTTGTCTTTCACGACGTTGAACGGATTGATCACCCTCGCACCCAGCCCGGCGACGTCGCGGTCGTTGCGCGTCACCAGTGTCAAATCGTGCGTCAACGCGGTCGCCGCGAGCAGGCCATCGATGACCGAAACGGATCTGATGGCGCTAATGCGACCCCATTGGTCGGAGACGGCGTTGTCGATGCCGAGCACGCGTCCATCGAATGCGGCCTCGACCTCCCGCAACCAGCGTTCGAGCGCCGCCGCGCTGCCGGTATCCCCGGGGGCGAGCAAGTTCGATGCTCTTTCGTATCTCACCGAGGCCTCTTGAAATTTTGCCCAACGAGTCAACCGACTCCGCCCCCGCGTAAGTCATTGATCTTGCAGTCGCCGCCTACTGTGCATGGGGTTGTTTTCGCGTTTTTTTGTTGTTCGGCCCCGGAAGGCTTAAGAGTAATCGTCACGCTACCCCGGCTGGCCTCTCCAGATCGGATCACCACCCAACAAGCGAGACGGACATGCAATCTTCCGGGAGCGGCTGGGGCAACGGGCTGCTCGGCGTCATCATCTTCAGCGGCTCGCTGCCGGCGACGCGCGTGGCGGTCGGTGATTTTTCCGCGCTGTTCCTGACGTCCGCGCGCGCGGTCATCGCGGCACTGATCGGTGTGGCCGTGCTCGGCCTGCTTCGTCAGGCGCGGCCGCAGCGGAAGGATCTCGTCTCGCTCGCCATCGTCTCCATCGGGGTTGTGGTCGGCTTCCCCCTGCTGACGGCGCTCGCGCTCCAGCACATCACGTCTGCGCATTCGATCGTCTTCATTGGCCTCTTGCCGCTGTCGACCGCGATCTTCGGCGTCTTGCGCGGCGGCGAACGGCCGCAGCCGATGTTCTGGCTGTTCGCGATTCTGGGCAGCGCCACGGTGGCGGGATTTGCCTTCTCCAACGACGGCTCCGCATCGCTGACCGGCGATCTGCTGATGGTCGCGGCGATTGTGCTGTGCGGGCTCGGCTACGCCGAGGGCGGCGCGCTGTCGCGTCGCCTCGGCGGCTGGCAGGTGATCTCCTGGGCGCTGCTGCTGGCGCTGCCGCTGATGGTGCCGATCGTGATCCTGACCTGGCCTTCGACCTGGAGCGGCGTCGGCGCGCCCGCCTGGATCGGGCTCGCCTATGTCTCGGTCTTCAGCATGTTCGTCGGCTTCATCTTCTGGTATCGCGGGCTTGCGATCGGCGGCATCGCCCGCGTCGGCCAGTTGCAGCAGCTTCAGCCGTTCTTCGGACTCGCGCTCGCAGGCTGGCTGCTGCACGAGCCCGTCGCCTGGAGCATGATTGCCGCGACCGCGCTGGTGGTCGCCTGCGTGTTCTTCGCGCGGCGGTTTGCCTGAGGCCGCCTCACGCGCCTCCCATCACCGTCAGCGTGCTCCTTGCGAACTTCTTCAGCGGCATCGGCTTGCCGAACAGAAAGCCCTGCACGCAGTCGAAGCCGAGCTCGTTCGCGGCGACGAGATCGGCGCGGCTCTCGACGCCTTCGGCCACGGTGCCGGCGCCGTAGCCCTGCGCGAGCTCGACGATGTGGCGGCACACCGTGCGCTTGAGGCGGTCAGTGCCGCTGCCGGTGACGAAGTGCCGGTCGGCCTTCAGCTTGATGAAGGGAATCTTGTCCATATCCATCAGCGACGGCCAGTTGGCGCCGAGATTGTCGATCGACAGGCCGATATTGTGCAGGCGCACTTCGCGGGCGACCTCGGCGAGGTGATCGAGGTCGCGGATCGCCTCGTCGCTGTCGATCTCGATCGTCAGCCCGCCGAACGCCGGATGCGTCGGCATGCGGCGGCAGAGATCGCGCACGGCCTGCGGCTCCGTCAGATACGACGCGGGCAAATTGATCGAGAGATCGACCGGGCTCTGCTGCTCCAGCAGATAGTGCCAGTCCTGCATGGCGCGCTCGATCACGAATTCGGAGAGGTCGCGCAGATGCGGGTCGTGCTCTTCGGGGATGAAATAGGCCGGCGGCACCACGCCCCAGGTCGGATGCCGCATTCGCACCAGCGCCTCGGCGCCGCTGCGGATCAGCGTGCGCGCGTCGATCCTGGGCTGGTACCAAAGCTCGAGCCAGCCGGCATGCAGGGCCTCGCCGACATGCACGGCCGGGCTCGGTGCCGGCTCGTTCGGCAGCAGCATCGCGACGCGCTCGCGCAACGTCTCCGCGGCAAAGGGCGTCGTCAGTGGCGGCAGCATCGCAAGGCCGTATTCCTCGCCGACCTGTTGCACGGCCCTGACGATGATCGACTCGCGGGCGCCGACGGCCAGAACCTTGCCGTCGAATGCCTCGCGCACCAGCGTCTCCAGAAACATGCCTGGCTCGATGCCGTCGGCAGCGATGCCGAGCAGGATCAGGTCGGGCAATTCGCTCGCCAGTACCGTTCGCAGCTCGTCGGCGCTGGCGCATTCGGTGGTGACGAACCCGAGATCCTCCAGCACTTCGGAGAGAAAAGCGCGCAGATGGCGCTTGCCGTCGGCCACGCATGCGCGCGGCGTCACCTTTCGTCGTCCGAAGGTTTTTGGCCTTCGTCCAGCGAGTTCAACAGTTTCATCTTTCATCGCAAACCACTCCCGTTCCGCGACAGGTGTTAGCGATGGGAGCAGTTTCAAATATGGAAGGCTTCAGTCGATTGTTGAATTATCTGGGTAACGTTAAAGCACCCATCATGTCTAAAATTGTCTGGATCTCGTTGGAGAAGTTTTTAGGTCTGCCCGCGCGGCGCGCGCAGGTGTGCGGCAATCAACGGAGATTTTCGCGACGTGCGGTGCGGCGGTATGCACGCGCACTGTCCTGCAATTGGACGACGCCGCGCGCGCCTTCGCCCAATTGAATAATGGCCGCCTCAATTGCCCGTGGGCTTCGCGCGATGCGCGTATGTTCCCGCTTCGCTCGTGACGGTTCTGCGACGATGCGTCCGGCTGCGCCGGCGCCATTGTGAAGCACATCACATGCGTATTGCTGCAGCTGCGCTATTGCTCTGGGCAGCCGGTGGTGGGCTGTCACGGATCGCAGCAATGACGACGCGGCGAATAATGTATTGGTGGTTCAGATTCGTGCTGTCAGGACGATTTCTCGATCGCTTCCTGTGCCTGCCGCGCGCGCAGTAGCGCGGGATCAGGTTTGGCCGATCAATTTGCGGAGCGCGGCCGCACCGTCTTCGATCGCATCGCGTCCCTTCCAGGCCAGATAGCTCAGCTTTCCGCCGAGCGTGTCGTGGCTGCGCAGCCGGCGCGAGCCGAGAATGTGGCCGACATTGGAAGGGAAGCGGCTCACCTCGGCGGACACCAGCGCCGCGATCGCGTCCATCAATTGCTGGAGGCGAATGCCCCATTCGCAATTCTCGATGCCGTCGATGCGCACCTTGAGCGCATACTCGGTGTCGTAGATCTCGGTGAGCAGGTCGCGCGCGACCAGCACCCGGTTGTGACGAAGCGCGATACGCAAAGCGAGGCGTTTGTCGTCGAGCTGGTCGAGCACCATGTGAACGACGCAGGCATAGGGTGCGGCGGCGACATCCGCGGCGCTCTTGCTCGCGGCGGCCTTGGTGGCAAGGCGCACCAATTGCCAGAACGTCTTCAGTCGCCTCGCTGCCAGCGTCAGCGCGAACGGCAGCGCCTCGGGATGGGCCTTCTTGAAGGCGTCTAATCGTGCGGTGATCTGATCAACCAGGCCGTCGTCGAATTTCGCGATTTTCTCGGGCAGCTTTTCGTTGAACTTCGGCAGCGCGGCGCCGGCGCGCAGCACATGCTGCATCTTCTTCACGTCGTCGAAGGCGGTGCGCGACGCCGTGTATTGCGCGAGCTTGCCGCGCGCGAACTCGGTGCTCTCCACTGATGCGAGCGTGCTCTCGAGGACCTTAACGACCTTGGTCTGGAAGGTCGATGCGATCTTCAGCACCTCCTTCGGGTTGTTGGCGGCGACCTGGTCGTTGATCGCCTTGATGTAGTCGCGCGCCATTGTCGGCAGCAGGTCGCGGCAGATCCACTCCCAGATCGGGGTGAGGGTGTTGCGCGAGATCCGCCCCAGATTGGCGTGCTCGGGCGCGCCGTCGATCAGGAGCAGCTCGAGCGGCGCGAAGAAATATCGCGAGGGGCTGGTGGCGCGCGCCTGGCTCGATCCGTCCTTGCGAAATTCGGCCCGCAGCTTGGAGTGGATATCGGCCGCGCCGGGCATGTCGATGCCGCACAGCTCAAGCCGCTCGATCTCACTGAGCAGGCAGCTGCGCGACAGCGGCGTCAGCTTCTGCAGGAAGTCCGATAGCTGGTCGATCTCGTTCATGGCACGCAATCTTCCGCAACGATTCCAGCAGGCCTACCGGCCCAATGCATGGAGGCATTTGCGCGCTCTCAAGTGCGACATAGAGAAGCAAGTCGCCGTTAATTTATCCGTAAAGTCCGGGAGCGGCGGTATCCGGCGGGGATGCGAATGGTTAAAAGGCTCCGGCCCATCTGCCCAGCATTTGGGCAGATTTATCAACCTAAGCATGTTGGATGATCGAGCCACTCAAGCATAAAGTGTGCCTATGCCGGTGTTTCAGCACAAAACGGCCAAAATGACCGTAGTCTTACGGAGAAAAAAGTTAACCACAGATCGGCCTGGGTTCCGCTAAACAGTGACATGGGGTCACAGAATGATACGGCCACTGATTCGCGGCCGTCGGAATGGTACGAAAGCAAAGCTGCTCCAACTGAAGAGCTCGATGTCGTCCGCCTGAACGCCGCCCGTGCCAAGGCGGCCGACGAAATGGCCGCCGCCATCGCCCGCGAGCTCAACGGCCCCGTCACTGCCCTCCTGCTCTACATGGGCGAAATAAAGCACCACAGCGATCAGCTCGCGCCTGTGACGGGCGACCGTGCCTATTTGCAGCGGGTGGTGGAGAATGCGCTGGCGCAGACCGAGCGGGTTTGTGGCCTGGTCAAGCAGCTTGCCGGTTCTCACAAGGGTGGCCTGCCGACCGCGTCCAGGGCCGAGGACGCCGAATCGAAGGCCGCCGCGCGCGCGCCGCAGCGGGTGCCGAGCGCCGAAATCCTCGGCCTGTCAGGCCAGAAGCGGCTGACCAAGCGCGAGCGCGAGGTGCTGAGGCTGATCAGCGAGGGCTATTCGAACAAGCAGGGGGCGCTTCGGATGCAGATCAGTCCGCGCACCTTCGAGAGCCATCGCGCCGAGGCGATGCGCAAGCTCGGTGCGCGCAACACCGCGGATCTCGTCCGTGCGGCGCTGCTGCATTCGATCGACTGAAGGCTCTTGTGCCGTGCCGCCCGTCGGCGGCGAGCGCCGGGCCCGAGCAATCTCGGGATAAAGCCCGGAGCCTGATCGCACTCAGAAATAATCTTCAGCGAACGGACGTGCGCGCGACGAGGGCCGCAGCGGCTTGAGCTCTTCCTTCGGCCCGTTGGGAATGATGGTGATGGTCCAGCGGGGCGGTGTGCTCGATTCCTGCACCAGCACCGAACGCACGAAGCCAGTCACCGTCGCCTCGCCAGCGGTCACCGTCGCCATCCGGCCGTTGAACTGTGCGATGCGGAAGCGACGGACCTCTTTCTGGTCCGCAGTCTCGTAGGTGAACATGGAAACCCTCCTGGTTTCCGGTGACTATCGCCACTTATGATTAGCCTTCTGTGAAAATCCCAAACCGTAGAAGTACGGCGGGGATGCACGCGTGAGTGGTCAGAGCGTTTTTGAGCGAAGTGGATGCCGGTTCGCGTGAAGAAAACGCGTCAGATAAGAATCTAGGCCTCGGGCTCCTGCGCGCGCGCGGCGGCGTAGGCGGCGTCCATCAGGTCCAGGAGATCGCGGAATTCGGGGCCACCAAGCCTCTCCGCGGTCATCTCCAGCCGCAGCGCCAGCGCCGCGAGCCTGACATAGCCGAACGTTGCGGCCGCGCTCTTCAGCGAATGCGCTTCGCGCGCGATCCTGCCGTGGTGCTGCGCGAGCGAGAGCGTGCGGAACTGTTGCAGGCGCGCGCAGGTCTCGCGCCAGAACACGTCGCGCACTTCACCGGCACCGTCCTCGCCGATCTCGCGCACCAGCGCCTGGTACGCGCCCGGCTCGCGCGCGGGCTCGGCCTCGTTCGCTGTCTGCGCCGCCGCGACGGTGACTTCGAACATGGGTTTGCCTGCCTCGATCACGGTTCGGTTGCCGCCCGGCCCGTAACGGCTGCGCGTCAGGCCCGTGTCTACGGCATCCCGATTTCAGTTCCGGTAGCAGGATGATCGGTGTTTGCAGGCCGGAATTAGCCGCCGGTTCACCAGCGCGGGCCGAGCAACCGGTCGTACTGCGCCTTCACGGTGGCGTAGCATTCGCACGCCGTCTGGCGCAGGCCGTCCAGGTTGAGGATCTGGATGTGCCCGCGGGTGTAGTGGATGAAATTGGCCTGCTGCAAGGTATTGGCGACCAGCGACACGCTGTTGCGCCGCGCTCCGATCATCTGCGCCATGGCCTCCTGGGTCAGCAGCAGCCGAAAGTCGCCGGAGAGGTCATGGGTGTGCAACAGGCAGCGCGACAGCCGCGATTCCACCGGATGGGCGGCGTTGCAGCCCGCGGTCTGCTGGACCTGCGCGTAGACCGCCAACCCGTGACGCGTGAGTAGCGTCCGCAGGGTGCCGCTCTGGTCGGCCGCGACGCGCAGCACGTCGAGGTCCATCACGGAGGCGGAACCGGGAACCAGCACGATCGCCGTGTTCAGCGCGCAGGCATCGCCCATGGTCGAGAGCGTTCCGAGCAGGCTATCGCGGCCGATCATCGCGACCTGCACATGCTCGCCCCTGGCGAGTTCCACCACCAGCGAAATGACGCCGCGGTGGGGAAAGTAGGCGCGCTTGAGCGTCTCGCCGGTCTCGACCAGCACCGCGTCATGCGGCAGATCGACCATACGCAAATGCGGGCGGATCAATTCATAATCGTCTGCCGACAGCGCGGACAGGAAACCGTTGGATGAACGCACCATCGTTTCCAAAGCTGCCTCCCGTCTCCTGGACCAGCGTGTCGCAGCACGCGAAACTGCTTGCTGCCCGGGTAAGTTTCATCATGTTCCCGTCGGGATATATTGGCAATTGGGACAAGATGTCCGTCCGCGGCTGCGACCGCGTGCACATCCGCGTCCAGGATGATCGCGTCGCTCGCCGCCATCAACGATTGTCTGGCGGAGCACCGTTCCGACGGCGACCTTGCCTCGGCGGGGCGCCTCGGTTTGCGCGGCACCGGCCGCAGCGGACGCGGCTAACCGTTCGTTTACCGCAAAACGCGGATCTGGCGAATCTCGGCAAAGCACCAAGCGACAGTGGCGAGAGCGCCCCGGATTGCAGGCGGCTCGGTTCAATCCGGGAAGGCCGTGCATATCGTGCTTCACGAGCAGGGCTTTCCTGCGCGCCTGGCTTTGCTGTTATCGGCACGTTTACCCAATGCGTCCGGCCGTCGCGGCGTGGTGCCGGTCTGGCCGAAAAACGCTGTCGCATGCGGTCGAACGACAAACTTCTCTTCAATATCCGTATTAGCACGGAGGATGAAATTAACGGGACCGTGAAAGGGGATGTCTAACGATCCAAGGTAGGGCTTCCGTCCATGCCGAGCGCGGCTCGGGCGTCGAGATCCAGGTCAGTAAGGCGTAGCTCATGGATGATCTGTTGCGGGAGTTTTTGACGGAAACCGGCGAGAGCCTGGACACGGTGGACAATCAGCTGGTGAAGTTCGAGCAGGAGCCGAACAACGCCAAGATCCTGGATAACATCTTCCGCCTGGTCCACACCATCAAGGGCACCTGCGGCTTCCTCGGATTGCCGCGCCTGGAAGCGCTGGCGCATGCCGGCGAGACGCTGATGGGCAAATTCCGTGACGGCATGCCGGTGACCGGGCAGGCGGTGACGGTGATCCTGTCCTCGATCGACCGCATCAAGGAAATCCTCGCTGGTCTGGAGGCGACCGAAGCCGAGCCCGAGGGCACCGACCGCGACCTGATCGAGAAGCTGGAAGCGATGGTCGAGCACGGCATGGCGGCGATGGCCGCAGGTGTCGCTGCTGCTCCCGTGGCCGAAGCGCCGCCGCTGGCGCCGGAAGCACCTGTCGCCGTTGAAGCCGCGCCGACCTCCGGCGTGTTGGCCGACCAGACCCTGGAGCGGCCGCTGCGTCTGGGCGAAGTGTCGCTCGACGAGCTCGAGCGCGCCTTCCGCGAGACCGCGATCGAAGCCCCGGCCCCCGCGCCCGTTGCCAAAGCTGAAGTAAAGGCCGCGCCCGCATCGGCCGCTGAAGCGCCGGCGCCTGTGGCCAAGGAAGCTGCCAAGGAAGCTGCCAAGGAAACGGCGAAGGACGCCAAGGACGCCAAGGCAAAGCCCGCCCCGAAGAAGTCGGGGGCCGACGAGACGGCCTCCGAGGGCGACCGCATCGCCAACCAGTCGATCCGCGTCAACGTGGATACGCTGGAGCATCTGATGACCATGGTCTCCGAGCTGGTGCTGACCCGCAACCAGCTGCTGGAGATCTCCCGCCGCAACGAGGACACCGAGTTCAAGGTGCCGTTGCAGCGGCTGTCCAACGTCACCGCCGAGCTGCAGGAAGGCGTCATGAAGACGCGCATGCAGCCGATCGGCAATGCCTGGCAGAAGTTGCCCCGCATCGTCCGCGACCTCTCGGGCGAACTCGGCAAGCAGATCGAGCTGGAGATGCACGGTGCCGACACCGAGCTCGACCGCCAGGTGCTCGACCTGATCAAGGACCCGCTCACCCACATGGTGCGCAACTCCGCCGACCATGGCCTGGAGACCCCGGCCGAGCGTCTCGCCGGCGGCAAGGGCGAGCAGGGCACCATTCGCCTGTCCGCCTATCACGAGGGCGGCCACATCATCATCTGCATCGCCGACAACGGCCGCGGGCTCAACACCGACAGGATCAAGGCCAAGGCGATCTCCTCGGGTCTCGCCACCGAGGCCGAGCTCGAGAAGATGAGCGAAGCCCAGATCCACAAGTTCATCTTCGCCCCGGGCTTCTCCACCGCGGCCGCCATCACTTCGGTGTCGGGCCGCGGCGTCGGCATGGACGTGGTGCGCACCAATATCGACCAGATCGGCGGCACCATCGACATCAAGTCGGTGGCCGGCGAGGGCTCCTCCGTCACCATCAAGATCCCGCTGACCTTGGCCATCGTCTCCGCGCTGATCGTGGAGGCCGCCGGCGACCGTTTTGCGATCCCGCAGCTCGCCGTGGTCGAACTGGTCCGTGCCCGCGCCAACTCCGAGCACCGCATCGAGCGCATCAAGGACACCGCGGTTCTCAGGTTGCGCAACAAGCTGTTGCCGCTGATCCACCTCAAGAAGCTGCTCAAGATCGACGACGGCGCCGTCTCCGATCCCGAGAACGGTTTTATCGTGGTGACCCAGGTCGGCAGCCAGACCTTCGGCATCGTCGTCGACGGCGTGTTCCACACCGAAGAAATCGTGGTCAAGCCGATGTCGACGAAGCTGCGTCACATCGACATGTTCTCCGGCAACACCATTTTGGGCGACGGCGCGGTCATCATGATCATCGACCCCAACGGCATTGCCAAGGCGCTCGGCGCCGCCGGCGCCTCGGCCCATGACATGGCCAACGAGAACGGGGCCCATCACATCGGAACGGGCGAGCAGACCACCTCGCTGCTGGTCTTCCGCGCCGGCTCGTCCCAGCCCAAGGCGGTCCCGCTCGGGCTGGTCACGCGCCTGGAGGAGCTGCCCGCCGACAAGATCGAGTTCAGCAACGGCCGCTACATGGTGCAGTACCGCGAGCAGCTGATGCCGCTGGTTGCCACGGAGAGCGTCACCATTGCCAGCCAGGGCGCCCAGCCGATCCTGGTGTTCTCCGACGACGGCCGCTCCATGGGCCTCGTCGTCGACGAGATCATCGACATCGTCGAGGAACGGCTCAACATCGAGGTCGGCGGCTCCAGCCAGGGCATTCTCGGCTCGGCCGTGATCAAGGGCCAGGCCACCGAAGTGATCGACGTCGGCCACTTCCTGCCGATGGCGTTCGCCGACTGGTTCACCCGCAAGGAGATGAAGCCGTCGCTGCACTCGCAGTCGGTGCTGCTGGTCGACGACAGCGCGTTCTTCCGCAACATGCTGGCTCCGGTGCTCAAGGCCGCCGGCTACCGTGTCCGCACCGCGCCGACCGCGCAGGAGGGCCTCGCGGCTCTGCGCGCGCAGACCTTCGACGTGGTCCTGACCGACATCGAGATGCCCGACATGAACGGGTTCGAGTTCGCGGAAGTTATCCGCTCCGACAGCAATCTGGGCGCGATGCCGATCATCGGCCTCTCGGCGCTGGTGTCGCCGGCGGCAATCGAGCGCGGCCGTCAGGCCGGCTTCCACGACTATGTCGCCAAGTTCGACCGTCCCGGCCTGATCGCGGCGCTGAAGGAACAGACCGCGGGCGCCGCCGGCGCCTCCGAGCTGAGCCGGGCGGCGGCGTAAGAGCATGATCCGGAAAAGTGCGAAGCGGTTTTCCCTCGCGACAAACGCGGAACGCGTTTGCGCGGAGATCATGCTCCAACAAACCGACATGGATCAGGAGATACGCACATGACCAGGAAGACCCAGTCCGGCGAAGGCGCCATGGTCGAATACGTCACCGCGATGATCGGCGGCCAGCTGTTCGGCCTGCCGATCTCCCGGGTCCAGGACGTGTTCATGCCCGAGCGCGTCACCCGCGTTCCGTTGTCCTCGCGCGAGATCGCGGGCGTGCTGAACCTGCGCGGCCGCATCGTCACCGTGGTCGACATGCGCGCCCGGCTCGGCCTGCCCAGGCCCGAGGACGGCAAGCCGCCGATGGCGGTCGGCGTCGACCTGCGCGGTGAATCCTACGGCCTGCTGATCGACCAGATCGGCGAGGTGCTGCGGCTTGCCGAAGACAACATGGAAGAAAATCCCGTCAACCTCGATCCCCGCATGGCCAAGCTCGCCGGCGGCGTCCACCGCCTCGACGGACAGCTCATGGTCGTCCTCGACGTCGATCGCGTCCTCGAATTGAAGACCGAAGTGCAAATGGCTGCGTGAGCCCCAAAAACATCGAAGCGGAGAACCAAATGAAAACGTGTTTGGTGGTCGATGATTCCAGCGTCGTGCGCAAGATCGCGCGCCGGATCCTGGAACGCCTGGAATTCGAAGTCACCGAGGCCGAGGACGGCTCGAAAGCGCTCGAGATCTGCCAGCGGAAGCTGCCCGACGCAGTGCTGCTCGACTGGAACATGCCGGTGATGGACGGCTTCGAGTTCATGGGCCACATGCGCCGCCTGCCCGGCGGCGAGGAGCCCAAGGTGGTGTTCTGCACCACCGAAAACAACGTGGCTCATATCGCTCAGGCGCTCAGCGGCGGCGCCAACGAGTACATCATGAAGCCGTTCGACAAAGACATCATCGCCGACAAGTTTGCTGAAGTCGGCTTGATCCCGGTCGGGCAAGTCATGGTCTGAGTTATCTGGCGGAGTGTTCCAGCCAGAGTGTTCCCAGTACAGCTTCCGAGAGGCTATCCGTGACCGCGACCGAATATGAGTATCTGCGTAAGTTCCTGAGGGATCATTCCGGGCTCGACCTGTCCGCAGACAAGCAATATCTGATTGAAAGCCGGCTGCTGCCGCTCGCCCGCAAGGGCGGGCTCTCCGGCATCGCCGAGCTCGTGCAAAAGCTGCAAGGCGCAGGCGCGGGCGCGCTGGTCACCAGCGTGGTCGAGGCGATGACGACCAACGAGACCTTCTTCTTCCGCGACAAGGTCCCGTTCGATCATTTCCGCGACACCATCATGCCCGAAGTGATCAAGGCCCGCGCCGGCCGCCGTAGCGTGCGGATCTGGTGCGCTGCCGGCTCGACCGGACAGGAGCCATATTCGCTGGCGATGAGCTTGAAAGAGATGGGTGCGGCCCTGACCGGCTGGCGCGTCGAGATCATCGCGACCGACCTGTCGCAGGAAGTGCTCGAGAAGGCCAAGGCCGGCATCTACAGCCAGTTCGAAGTGCAGCGCGGTCTGCCGATCCAGATGCTGATGAAATATTTCAGGCAGACCGGCGAGACCTGGCAGATCAATCCGGAGCTGCGGGCGATGATCCAGCACCGGCAGCTCAATCTGCTGCACGATTTCGCCCAGCTCGGCACCTTCGACGTCATCTTCTGCCGCAACGTGCTGATCTATTTCGACCAGGACACCAAGATCAACATCTTCAATCGTCTGGCGCGCCAGATCGAGGGAGACGGATTCCTGGTGCTGGGCGCGGCCGAAACCGTGGTCGGACTGACCGACACGTTCAAGCCGATTTCGGAGCGGCGCGGTCTCTACAAGCCGAACGACCCGCGTGCCGCAGCTGCCAAGCCGGCTCTCGCCGGCGCGGCGCCGCGCGTCGCTGTGATGGCGGGACGATAAGCATGTCCGAGGATGGAAAGGGTCTGGAGCGGGTGACGTTCAGTCGCGGCTACGATGTCTGCATCATGGCCATCGACGGCACCTGGCGCCGCGACTGCAAGCTCAACGCGATCTCCGACACCGACGCCATCCTCACGGTGGAAGGCTCGATTCAGGGCCTGAACTTGAAAGAGTTCTTCCTGCTGTTGTCGTCGACCGGCCTTGCTTACCGCCGCTGCGAACTGGTGCGCGTCAACGGCCTCGAAATGGACATCCAGTTCCTGCGTGGCAAGAATCGGAAGAAGCGCGCGGCCGGTGGCCGTGACGAGGCGGCGTGATCTTCACGTGCGTCTCGTCGCCGTTTGCCGAGACGTTGGTTCATATTTGCTGAAACATCCCAGTGAATTTGCCGTAGCGGCTTTACGTCGCCTAAGCGCGAGCCATGTATCCATGGCCGGTCTCAATCTCAGGATACGGTAATGCCCAGAAGCTCTCTCTCCCCCCTCCCGTCAAACCTGCCCGATGGCACCGAGCGGCGCGCACTTCAGCTCCTGGTGGTCGATGACGACGCCACGCAGCGCAGCCTGATCACGGTCGCCGCCAGACAGGCCGGCCACGAAGTCACCGTGGCGCCGTCCGTGGCGGAAGCGATCGAAAAGCTCCGCGCCGCGCGCTTCGACTGCGTGACGCTCGATCTCGTGCTGGAGGATGGCGACGGCATCGACGTGCTGGGCGAGATGGCAAAGGCAAAATTTGGCGGCGCCGTGATCGTCATCAGCGGCATGGACGGCAAGCGCCGCAGCGCCGCTCGCAGCTTCGCCCGTTCCGTCGGAATCGTGCTCCAGAGCCTGCCCAAGCCGCTGGATCTGGCGGCGTTGCGCATCAGCCTCGCCAATCTCGGCAAGACCGCGATGGGCCTGCCGGCGATCCACACCTGGGGTGGTGTCGCCAGCGACGCGATCGTGGAACGGCACCGCGCCTGAGCCGCGGGCCTGCCATGCAACGAAATGCGGCCGCCGCGCCGCAGCGATCTACACTGTGCTGCTGGCTTCCGACAGGCATTCCACGGCGTGGCCAAGGCCCGCCCGGCAGGCGTCGAGGGCGGCGCTTGCCGTGGCATACCGGGGCGTGACGTCGTCGAGGAGGAAGACGTCGGCGGAACCTTCCGGATCACTGCCGTGTTCTTGATCCATGGCTGTGGCGATCCGGCGCATGCTGGTCTCGATCTGCGAGATCAGCAAGCGAAGCAGCCGCAATCAGCAGACGGCTCTCGGCTTCGGGCATTGCGACCAGAGGCGGCGTAGCGGCCAAATTCAGCATGGATATTCTCCGTGCTCTGTAATTAGGCGACTTGCCGCTACTTGTGCGTTAAGTCCATGTCCCGTACAAATACGGGTGGGCCGAATCCGCGCCGAACGCCATAACGGTTGGCGCGGACGCGAATCCTTCATGCCAACCGGATGTGGGCACATGGCTGAACAAAGCTCTCGCGGTGAAATCTTCGTGGTCGACGACGACGCTGCCGTTCGTGACACCTTGTCGATGGTGTTGAAGGCGGCGGGCTATGAGGTGATCTGTTTTGCGGACGGCGCAGCATTGCTCTCCGTCGCGCGAAGCCGCACACCGGCGGCGGTCCTGCTGGACGTGCATATTCCCGGCAAGTCGGGCCTCGACGTTCTCAACGAGCTGCACGGCGAAGACTATCCGGCACCGATCTTCATGATCTCCGGACAGGGCGACATCGCGATGGCGGTGGGGGCCATCAAGAGCGGCGCGCTCGACTTCATCGAGAAGCCGTTCCGCGGCAGCGAGATCGTCGGCCGGCTCGACGAGGCGATCGGCGCCTATGCACGCAGGCAGTCGGAGAACGCCGCGCCGAAGTTCGGCTCGCTGCATTTCCCAGGACGCGAGCCGTTGACGCGGCGCGAGCGCGAGGTGCTCGAACAGTTCGCCGCCGGCGCCTCCAACAAGGAAGCCGGCCGCACGCTCGGCATCAGCCCGCGCACCATCGAGGACCACCGCGCCAACATCATGAAGAAGCTCGGTGCGCGCAATGCCGCCGATCTGATCCGGATCGTGATGACCGCGGCCCAGCGCGCGTCGTAAAATGGTCTCGTGCCCCGGCCGCAGCGCATCATGCAATGATGCGCCGCTGAGCCGAGGCCCACCTCTCCAACTCCACGGCTGACAGTTCTGGGTCCCGGCTCTGCGTCGCAGCGTTGCACGTTGCGCCTTGTCCGGGACACGAGATCGCGCCCTACGCTTGCAGCGCCTTGCGAATGATCCGCGCCAGATCCGATTTGCGATAGGGCTTCGCCAGCAGCAGAACGCCCGAATCCAGTCGGCCGTGGTGGATGATCGCGTTCTCGGTATAGCCGGACGTGTAGACCACCCGGAGATCGGGACGCGTCCTCTGGAGTTCGTCGGCGAGCTGCCGTCCGTTCATCTTGCCGGGCATGATGACGTCGGTGAACAGCAGGTCGAACGGTTTTCCGGCGGCGACGATTGCAAGCGCCTCCGTGGCGTTCGCCGCCTGCAAGGTGACGTAACCCAGCGAATGAAGCTGCGCCAGCACGTAGTCGCGCACCAGCCGGTCGTCCTCGACCACCAGGATCGTCTCGTGTCCGCCTTCGATCGTCACCGGCGTCACGCCCTCGCCGACCGCCGTCGGCGTCTTGCCGGGCGGCAGATACATCTTGATCGTGGTGCCGTGGCCTTCCTCGCTGTAGATCTTGATATGGCCCGCGGACTGCTTGATGAAGCCGTAGACCATCGAAAGCCCGAGGCCGGTGCCCTTGCCCGGCCCCTTTGAAGTGAAGAAAGGTTCGAACACCCTGGCCAGCATGTTGGCGGGAATTCCGGTGCCGGTGTCGCTCACCGCGATCAGCACGTAGTGGCCTGGCCTGATATCGTTGACGCTGGCATAGATTTCGTCGAGATAGGCGGCGCCCGTCTCCACGATCAGCTTGCCGCCGAAGGGCATGGCGTCGCGGGAGTTGAGCGCGAGGTTGAGGATTGCGGTGGTCAGCTGGTTGGGATCGACGATCGCGACGCAGCTCTCCGCCTCGAACACGGACTCGATCTGGATCTGCTCGCCCAGCGTCGGCCGCAACAGCTTCGCAGTGTCGATCATCAGCGAGTTGACGTCGATCTCGCGCGGCTGGAGCGGCTGCTTGCGTGCAAACGCCAGCAGATGCTGCGTCAGCTCGGCGCCGCGCCAGGCGGCCTCGTCGATCATCTTCGTGATCGCTGCAAGCTCCGGCTCCTTGGCCACCGCTTCGGCCAGGATCCCGATCGTGCCGGTGATGACGGTGAGGATGTTGTTGAAGTCGTGCGCCACGCCGCCGGTGAGCTGGCCGACCGCCTCCATCTTCTCGGCCTGGCGGATGCGGTCCTCGGCCGCGATCTTGTCGGTAAGGTCGCGGTAGAACACGTTGAACAGCAGGCCCTCGCGGCGCTTCAATGCCGTGACGCTCAGCTCGGCCTTGAATTCTTTGCCGTCGCGACGGCGGACCATGAGCTCGCGCCGGCGGTTGAGCGTCCGACCGTCCTGGGACACGAGAAAGCGTGCAAGGCCGACCTTGACCCTCTCGCGTTCACTTTCTGCGACGATGAGGTCGACCGCATTCTTGCCCAGCACGTCGTCGCGCCGCCAGCCGAACAGCTCTTCGGCCCGCGAGCTCCAGTTCAGGATGGTGCTGCGGTCATCGGTCTGGACGAAGGCGTCAAGTGCGGTCTCGACGATGTTGCGCGCGAGCAGCTCGCTTTCGCGCAAGGATTCCTCGGCATGCCTTGCCTCGGTCATGTCACGTCCGACGAAGAAATAGCGCTTGGCCTGATCGGACCAGTTGCCGAGCCAGGACAACCAGACCTCGCGCCCGTCCTTGTGGATGCAGCGGGTGTCGGCGAGCTTCGGACTGTCGCCGCGCCGCAGTGCGCGCATTTCCTCGCGAGATTGATCGAGATGCGCTGGGTGAATGAAGTCGACGCCGCTGCGGCCGATCATCTCGTCCGGCGGGTAGCCGAGAACGGCTTGGCTGCTCGGGCTGATCTGCACGATATGGCCGCGCGAATCCATGATCATGATCAGGTCTTGCGACGCATCGAACAGCTGTCGCCGCTCCTCGAGCGTTTGTTGCAGCGCTCGCTCGGTCTGGCGTGCGTCAGTGAGGCGGCGCGCCGAGCCGGAGGCGCCGATGATCTCGCCCAAAGCGCCCCTGATCGGCGACAGGCTCACCGAGATATCGACCGGAGTGCCGTCCTTACGCAGGCGCACCGTTTCGAAATGTTCGATGCGTTCGCCGCGCGAAATCCGCCGCAGATAATCCTTGCCCTCTTCGCGGCGATCGGCCGGCAGGAGGATCGAAGTCGGCTGTCCGACCGCTTCCTCGGCCGTATGGCCGTAGAGGCGCTCGGCCGCCGCGTTCCACCCGATGATGGTGCCGTCGAGCGTCTGCATGACGATCGAATCGTCCGAGGATTCGACCGCCGCGCTGAACAGGCGTTCGCGAACGGCGAGCTGGTCGCGCGCGGCCTCCGTGCGCCGGTGCTCCAGAACCTCGTGCTCCAATGCCGATGTCTTCGCGTTCGTTTCTTCGACCATGCGGGCGAAGGCACGCGCCAGCAGGCCGGTCTCGCCTGATGCGTCGATTGGAATATTGGCGGGCTTGCCGCGCCCGATCGCATCGACCGCGGTGGTGAGCCGGCCGATCGGCCGCGTCAGCGACTGCGCCAGCAGCACCGCCAGCACGGCGGCGACCATCACCGCGATGAGGCCGATCGTGATCGTCATCTTCTCGATGATGACGGCCGGCGCCATGAAGACGGCGTAGGGCACGATGCGGATGATGCCGGCCCACTGACCCTCGGCCAGGATCGCGGGCGCGATCGCGGTGCCGCTCGGCTTGCGGTCGTTTTCCCGCACGACCTGGGTCGCACCCAGGGTCGATCCGGTGACTGAAGAGAAATAAGGGAAGTCGTTCTGCCAGCGCGTCGGCGTCCCCAGTTGCGAGCCGAATTCGCGGGTGCGATCCGGATGCACGAGATAATCGCCGTTGCGGCCGACCACGTAGACCTGCTCCCCGCGCCGGCTCGTTATCCTGATACGGTCGAACACCTGGCGCATGTCGACATTGACGACGACGATGCCGAACAGCCGGTGACCGGACCCGAACAGCGGTGCCGCGACGCGTAGCGTCGGCACATAAGGCATCTGAATCACGCCATCGTCGACATTCAGATCGACCGGAGAGACGTAGACCTGATCCTCCGACAGCTTGATCGCTTCCTGGAAGAAGAAGCGCTCGTCCTTGTTTTGCAGGCCATCGTCGGGGACGATGCGCACCGATCCTGTCGGGCCGGATCGGTCGACCCGCAGATATTCGCTGCCGTCGATGTCGATGACGCGAAATTTCGCGTAGGTCGGGTTGGCTCCGACAACGGCCACGAGTTGGGACAGCAACCGCTCGCGCCAGTTCTTTTCTGACAGGTGGTCAGTTGGATCGACGCCGTTGTTGAAATGCGCTTCGATCATGCCGCGTACCGCGGCACGGGAGCGGAACGTGACAATATCGGCGCGTGCGCCGTCGGTCTGGACTTCGAGCTGGGAAGCCAGCAGCCGGGATTGTGTCTCGATACGGTCGAGCACGCGCGGCAGGAAGGCCTGCTCCAGGCTGTAATGGCTCAGCCATCCGGCGGCGGAGACCGCAACCGCGACCAGCAGAATCATTGCGATGGCCAGCCGGGTTGCGAGGGTCATGCCGGCCCTCCCGCCACGTCGCGTACGGCCCCGAATGTTCTGCTAGGTCGCAACATGAACCGCTCCGTCATCGGCCGCCGGAGCCGGCATCGGGTTGCGGCACGGTCGTCGATTGCGCTGTTTTCAGGCAGCGGTCGGCTGCGGCGAGCAGCGCGTCGGGGCGGAACGGCTTCTGCAGGCTCGCGACCGCGCCGAGCTTGGTTGCCATCTTGAGAAAATCCGGCTCTGCGAAAGCGCCCGGCGTGATCGAACGGCCGGAAATGACGATGATCGGAATGGTCGGCGCCCGCGCCCGGATGTGGCGCATCGTCTCCAGCCCGTCCATGCCGGGCATGAAGATGTCGAGGAACAGCAAGTCGAACTGGCTGGCCGCGAACAGCGCGAGCCCCTTGCGGCCTTCGCCAGCGAGGGTGACGTGATGGCCCGCTCTCTCCAGCAGCAGCCGGATTGTGATTTGCACGGCCGGGTCGTCATCCACGATCAGGATGTTGGCCACGTCAAAAACCTCCGGTCGGGCAGGGATGTTCCCAGCGACCCAAATCAAAGCTTCAAATACGAAACTGTTGCGCGGATTGTGCCTATCCTGCAAGCACTTCGCGCCCATCCGACGGTTGTAAACGGCGTCTGGATTCGACGGCTGTATATATGCACGATTACGTGCACATGATCAGGGGGCCGTCACACACGGCTAGTCGGTCAGGTACTCCGGATGGTGGCTCCGGATCTTGTCGAGCTCACTGAGCGTACCTGACAGATGCTTGCGCAAATGCTGTTGCGCGGCATCGGCATCGCCAGCCTCGATCGCGCGCGTGATCAGTCTGTGGTGGCGCACGATGTTCTGGGCTTTGCCGGGCGAAGGCAAATGCAGCCGGCGCAGCCGGTCGATATGTCCGCTGCGACTGCGCACCAGCGCCCACAAATCCTGCTTGCCGGCCGCGGCATAAAGCTGCGCGTGAAAAGAGTTGTCGTCGGCCATGAAGACCTCGAAGTCACCAGCCTTGGCAGATTGTTGTTGCAGCGCAATGGCGTGATCGAGGCGGATCACCAATGCGGCGTCGCTGTTGGCTGCGAGCAGGCGCACGATCTCCAGCTCCAGCGCCTGACGCAGGAAATGCGCCTGCTCGGCGCGGTTGATATCGATCCGGCTGACCACAGTGGCGTGCTGCGGAAACACGTCGACCAGGCCTTCTTCCTCGAGCCGCATCAAGGCATCGCGGACAGGCGTCGAGCTGACGCCGAACTGGCCGGCAAGCTCGGCGCGTGACAGCGGCGCGCCCGGCGGTAGCTCCAGGGCGATGATCGCATTGCGCAGCCGCTCGAACACCTGCGGCGCGGCCTGTCGGGCACGGTCGAGTCTTGATGCCGTTTTTGCGGGTGCGCGCGGCGCGGTATGGGCTGCTTCCATGTCGGGTCCCGCTTGCCTTTGATGCACTAATATATTAGTGCATCAGCAGGGTCAACGCAGCGCGACGCTCACCCGGAGGAAACACACAACAATGATCAAGCATCTCCGCAGCCAATTGGCGGCCGCCACCCTAATCGCCGCAACCGCTCTCTCGGTATCCACGGCGCAGGCGCAGCAGAAGTCCGAGATCTCGCTATCGCGCCAGCCCGGCATTTTCTACATGCCGAGCCACATCATGGAAAAGCAGAAGCTGATCGAGAAGCACGCAGCTCAGCTCGGCGTAGCAGGCGTCACCACCAAATGGGTCACCTTCTCCGGCGGCGGTGCGCAGACCGACGCGCTGCTCGCGGGCGGCGTCGATATTCTCAACACCGGTACAGGCAATCTTTTGTTGCTGTGGGATCGCACGCGCGGTGGCGTCAAGGGCATCGTCGCGACCTCGGCGCAGCCGATGACGCTGATCAGCCGCGATGCCAACATCAAGTCGATCAAGGATTTCGGCCCCGGCGACAAGATCGCCGTGCCGACCGTGAAAGTCTCGACCCAGGCGATCGTATTGCAGATCGCCGCCGCCGAGGCTTTCGGCGCCGACCAATGGTCGAAGCTGGACGTCAATACGGTGCAGCTCGGCCACCCGGACGCCTATGCGGCGCTGTCCAATTCCAAGCACGAGGTACACACCCACTTCTCGATCCCGCCCTTCACCTTCCTTGAGCTGAAGAACGTGCCCGGCGCGCATGTCGTGCTGAGCTCGCCTGACGTGATGGGCGGCCCGCTGAGCCAGGCGCAGTTCTTCACCACGACGAAGTTCGCCGATGCCAATCCGAAAATCATCCAGGCCGTGCGCGACGCCACCAAGGAAGCGCAGGATCTGATCCGCAGCGACACCAGGCAGGCGGTCGAGATCTACAAGGAGATCACCGGCGACAAGACCTCGGTGGAAGAGCTGCTCGATCTTCTGAAGGAGCCCGGGATGATGGAGTGGAATCTCGAGCCGCAGGGCACGATGAAATTCGCCGCCCATCTGTTCAAGACCGGCACGCTGAAGACCCAGCCCAAGGCCTGGACCGACTACTATCTCCCCGTCGCGCACGATCTGAAGGGTAACTGATGGCGCTGCTCGACGTCAGCTCCGTGACGCTGCGTTACAAGACCTCCAGCGCCGTCGTCACGGCCACCGAAAGGGTGAGTTTCACCGTCGACAAGTCCGATCGCTTCGTGCTGCTCGGGCCGTCCGGCTGCGGCAAATCGACCCTGCTCAAGGCCGTCGGTGGCTACATGGCGCCGAGCGAAGGCCGCATGACCATCAACGACCGCGAAATCCGCGGCCCTGGCGCCGATCGCATGATGATCTTCCAGGAGTTCGACCAGCTCCTGCCCTGGAAGAGCGTGCTCGCCAACGTGATGTTCCCGCTGCTGACCGCGCGAAAGCTATCGCGCAAGGACGCCGAAGCGCGGGCGCGGGCCTATATCGAGAAGGTCGGGCTGACGCGCGTGGTCGATGCCTATCCGCACACGCTGTCCGGCGGCATGAAGCAGCGCGTTGCGATCGCGCGCGGCATGGCGATGGAGCCGGACATCCTGCTGATGGACGAGCCATTCGCCGCGCTTGATGCGCTGACGCGGCGAACTTGCCAGGACGAGCTGCTTCAGCTCTGGAGCGAGACCAAATTCACCGTGCTGTTCGTGACGCATTCGATCGCGGAAGCGATCCGCATCGGCAACCGCATCCTGCTGTTGTCGCCGCATCCCGGCCGCGTCAAGGCCGAGGTGGTCGACGTCGACAAGGTCTCCAATGACGATGGCAGCGCCGGCCGGCTGGAAAAGGAGATCCACGATCTCCTGTTCGCCGCCGAAGCAACGGCGCATTGAGGGAAGCCGCCATGGGCGAAGCGAGAATATTGCTGCGTGACGCGCCGGCTGCCACCGCCGGCGCAGCCGAGGTCGAGCGCAAGCTGAGCGTGCTTGAGCTGCTGTGGAACGACGGTTTTGTCCGCAAGACCGTCATCATCCTGTTCCTGGCGGCGATCTGGGAAGCCTACGGCCTCACCCTAGACAATCCGCTGCTGTTTCCGACGCTGCACGATACCGTCATCACGATGTTCGAGCGCGTGAAGGACGGCACGATTCCGATGCGCGCATGGACGTCGCTGAAGGTGCTGTTCATGGGCTATTCGGCCGGCATCGTCCTGGCCGCGATCTTCACCGTGCTCGCGATCTCCACCCGCATCGGCACTGACTTCCTCGAGACTGTCACGGCGATGTTCAATCCGCTGCCGGCGATCGCGCTGTTGCCGCTCGCCTTGATCTGGTTCGGTCTCGGCAACGGCAGTCTGGTGTTTGTGCTGATCCATTCGGTGTTGTGGCCGGTCGCGCTCAACACCCATTCCGGCTTCAAGAGCGTGTCCAACACGCTGCGCATGGTCGGACGCAACTACGGCCTGCGCGGGCTGCCTTATGTGGCGAAAATCCTGATTCCCGCGGCATTCGGCTCGATCCTCACCGGCCTGAAGATCGGCTGGGCCTTCGCCTGGCGCACGCTGATCGCGGCCGAGCTGGTGTTCGGCGTGTCCTCGGGGCAGGGCGGGCTCGGCTGGTTCATCTTCGAGAACCGCAACCTCCTCGACATACCTGCGGTCTTCGCAGGCCTCTTGACGGTGATTATCATCGGGCTTTTTGTCGAGAACCTGATCTTCCGCGCCATCGAGCGGAACACCGTGCAGAAATGGGGCACCCAATCATGAGCAAGAAGAAAATGACGCCCGACCAGCTCCGCAGCGCGCGCTGGTTCGCACCCGACGATCTCCGCTCGTTCGGCCATCGCTCCCGCGCCATGCAGATGGGCTACGCGCCGGAGGAGTGGAAGGACCGCCCGATCATTGCGATTCTCAACACCTGGTCGGACGCACAGCCCTGCCACATGCATTTCAAGTCGCGCGTCGACGACGTCAAGCGCGGCATCCTGATGGCCGGCGGCCTGCCGCTGGAGCTACCGGCGCTGTCGCTGTCGGAATCGCTGTTGAAGCCGACCACCATGCTTTACCGCAACCTGCTGGCGATGGACGCGGAAGAACTTCTGCGCAGCCATCCCGTCGACGGCGTGGTGCTGATGGGCGGTTGCGACAAGACCACGCCAGCGCTGTTGCTCGGCGCGACCTCGATGAACATCCCGGCGATCTATCTGCCGGCCGGCCCGATGCTGCGCGGCAACTGGAAAGGCAAGACGCTCGGCTCCGGCTCGGACGGCTGGAAATATTGGGACGAGCGGCGCGCCGGAAAGATCTCCGACAAGGACTGGCTCGACATCGAGGCCGGCATCGCTCGCAGCTACGGCACCTGCATGACCATGGGCACCGCCTCCACCATGACCGCGATTGCCGAGGCGATCGGCATGACGCTGCCCGGCGCCTCCTCGATTCCCGCCGCCGACGCCAACCACATCCGCATGGCCTCTGAATGCGGCCGCCGCATCGTCGAAATGGTCTGGGAGGATCTGACGCCGAAGACGATCCAGACCCGCAAGGCTTTCGAGAATGCGATCGCTGTGGCGATGGCGATGGGCTGCTCGACCAATGCGATCATCCATCTGATCGCGCAGGCTCGCCGCGCCGGTCTCGATCTCGGCCTCGACGATTTCGAGATCGCAAGCCGCAAGGTGCCTGTCATCGCCAACGTGCGGCCGAGCGGCGATGCCTATCTGATGGAGGACTTCTTCTATGCCGGCGGCCTGCCGGCGCTGATGGGCCAGATCAAGCAGCATCTGCATCTCGATTGCATCACCGTCACCGGACGGACCGTCGGCGAGAACATCGCGGGCGCCGAAGTGCACAACGACGACGTGATCCGCTCGGTCGACAATCCCATCTACAAGGAGGGCGCGCTCGCCGTGCTCAAGGGCAATCTCGCGCCCGACGGCTGCGTCATCAAGCCGAGCGCCTGCGCGCCGCGCTTCCTCAAGCACACCGGGCCAGCGCTGGTGTTCGACGACTATCCCGCGATGAAGAAGGCGGTCGACGATCCCAACCTCGACGTCACCGAAGACCACATCCTGATCCTGCGCAATGCCGGGCCGCAGGGTGGGCCGGGCATGCCGGAATGGGGCATGCTGCCGATCCCGACCAAGCTCGTGAAGCAGGGCGTGCGCGACATGGTGCGTATCTCCGATGCGCGCATGAGCGGCACCAGCTATGGCGCCTGCATTTTGCACGTGGCCCCCGAATCCTATGTCGGCGGGCCGCTGGCGCTGGTCCGGAACGGCGACCGCATCACGCTCGATGTCGGCGCCCGCACCATCAATCTCGACGTCTCCGAAGCCGAGCTTGAAAAGCGCCGTGCCGCCTGGAAGCAGCCCGAGCGCCGCTTCGAGCGGGGCTATGGCTGGATGTTCACGAAACACATCAAGCAGGCCAATGACGGCTGCGACTTCGACTTCCTCGAAACTGACTTCGGCGCGCCGATCGGCGAGCCCTCGATTTACTAGAGAGTATGAGATGACCAAACTTACCGAAGCCACCCGCACCAAGCTGAAATCCGTTTCAACCGCCACCGTCGCAACCGCGTTGTTCAAGCGCGGCCTGCGCATCCAGATGATCCAGGATGTGCACCCGCTCGGTGCGGATCAGTCGACCATGGTCGGTGAGGCCTTTACGCTGCGCTACATGCCGGCCCGCGAAGATCTCAACACCATCGACGTCTTCAGGGATCGCTCCCATCCGCAACGCAAGGCGGTCGAGGATTGTCCGGCAGGCAGCGTGCTGGTGATGGACAGCCGCAAGGACGCGCGCGCCGCTTCCGCCGGTGCGATCCTGGTGACGCGCTTGATGAAGCGCGGTGTCGCCGGTGTCGTTACGGACGGCGGTTTTCGCGACTCGGCCGAGATCGCAAAAATCGGTATCCCCGCGTATCACCATCGCCCGAGCGCGCCGACCAATCTGACGCTGCATCACGCGATCGAGATCAACGTGCCGATCGGCTGCGGTGATGCGCCGGTGTTTCCCGGCGACGTCATTCTCGGCGACAGCGACGGCGTGATCGTGATCCCCGCGCATCTCGCCGACGAGATCGCCAACGAGACCTTCGAGATGACCGCGTTCGAGGACTTCGTCACTGAGGAAGTCAACAAGGGCCGCGGCATCTTTGGTCTCTATCCGGCGACGGACCCACAGACGCTCACCGACTTCGCCGCATGGCGGAAGGCGAACGGCCGGTAAATCCGCGCGCCAGCACCAAGTCATATCAAGAAACAAGCCGGCCGCACCAAGCGCCGGCCTTTAAATCACCCAGGGAGGACTCTATGAATTTCACACGACGCAATCTCTTGGCCGGCGCTGGCGCGGCGGCGGCTTCCACGTGTCTCGCCCGCGCCGCCGGTGCCCAGTCGTTTCCGTTCACGCCCAACCAGCGCTACCCCGATCCGGCCGTCCAGATCCTCGATCCGAGCTTTGGAAAATACCGGCTCTATTCCTCGACCGTCGAGCAGGTCGCGACCGGCATGCGCTGGGCCGAAGGCCCCGCCTATTTCCCCGAAGGCGGCTATCTGCTGTTCTCGGACATTCCCAACAACCGGATCATGAAGTTCGACGAGAAGACCGGGCAGACCAGCGTGTTCCGCGCCAACGCCAACTATGCCAACGGCAACGCGCGCGATCGCCAGGGCCGCCTCGTCAGCTGCGAGCACTCCGTCACCCGCCGCATCACCCGCACCGAGAAGGACGGCAAGATCACCGTGCTGGCCGACAAGTTCGAGGGCAAGCGGCTGAACGCCCCGAACGACGTCGTGGTGAAATCCGACGACAGCATCTGGTTCACCGATCCGCTGTTCGGCATCAGTGGCGAGTGGGAGGGCAAGAAGGAGAAGGCCGAGCAGGCCACCACCAACGTCTACCGCATCGCCAAGGACGGCAAGATTGCCGCTGTTCTCACCGACCTCGTCAATCCGAACGGCCTCGCCTTCTCGCCGGACGAGAAGAAGCTCTACATCGTCGAGTGGAAGGGCACGCCCAACCGCAGCATCTGGAGCTACAATGTCGGTGACGATGGCAGCCTGAGCGGCAAGACCAAGCTGATCGACGCCGCCGACCAGGCTTCGCTCGACGGTTTTCGGGTGGACCGCGACGGCAATCTCTGGTGCGGCTGGGGCTCTAACGGCGCGCTGCAATCCGAGCCGACCGAAATCGCGGGCCGCAAGGTGTTTCAGCTCAAGGGCAAGTCCGAAGATCTCGACGGCATCATGGTGTTCAACGCGGACGGCAAGCCACTCGCCTTCATCAAGCTGCCCGAACGATGCGCCAATCTCTGCTTCGGCGGCCCCAAGAACAACCGCCTCTATATGGCCAGCAGCCACTCGGTTTATGCGCTGTACGTGGAGGCGCACGGGGCGGTGTGAGGCGGCGCGTGCCTCACACTCGATGTCGTACCGGCGAAGGCCGGGAGCCATAACCCAGAGAGTAGTTTGGCGAAGGCCGCGGTTAAGAAATCTTCCGCAGTACTAGTACCGCGTGCCATCGATAAATCACGCGGTACGGGTCCCGGCCCCCGTGCGCAATTGCGCACTAGGCCGGGACGACAGTGGAGGGTGTGTTACACCCCAGCCTCCGCCATCCCCGCGGCCCACAGCGCGAACGCATAGACGATCGCGACTTCGTCGAGCCGGTTGAAGCGTCCTGAGGCGCCGCCGTGGCCGGCGCCCATGTTGGTGCGGAGTAACACCGGGCCGCCACCGCTCATCGTGGCGCGCAGGCGTGCGATCCATTTGGCGGGCTCCCAATAGGTCACGCGCGGATCAGTCAAGCCGCCCATCGCCAGGATCGCCGGATAGTCTTTCGCCGCAACATTGTCGTAAGGCGAGTAGGACAGGATGGTGTGAAAATCCTTCTCGCTCTCGATCGGGTTACCCCATTCCGGCCATTCCGGCGGCGTCAGCGGCAGCGTGTCGTCGAGCATGGTATTGAGCACGTCGACGAACGGGACCTCGGCGACGATGCCGGCAAACAGCTCGCCGGCGCGGTTGGCCACCGCGCCCATCAGCATGCCGCCGGCCGAGCCGCCATGGCCGACGATGCGCTTTGCGCTGGTGTACCTCGCGTCGATCAGCGCGCGGGCGCTGGCTGAGAAGTCGTCGAACGAATTGGTCTTCTTCTCGCGCTTGCCGTCGAGATACCAGCCCCAGCCCTTGTCGGCGCCGCCGCGGATATGGGCGATGGCGTAGACGAAGCCGCGGTCGACCAGCGACAGGCGGTTGGCGTTGAACGACGCCGGCATCGCCATGCCGTAGGAGCCGTAACCGTAAAGCAGCAGCGGCGCCGAACCGTCGAGCTTCACCCCACGGCGATAGAGGATCGACACCGGAACCTCGGCGCCGTCCTGCGCCTTCGCCATGATGCGCGTCGTGACGTAGTCGCTCGCATCGTGGCCCGACGGGATCTCCTGGCGCTTGCGCAGGGTGCGCGTGCGCTTGGTCATGTCATAGTCATAGACTTCCGACGGCGTCGTCATCGACGAATAGGCGAAGCGCAGCGTGGTCGTCTCGAACTCGTAGGAGCCCATCGTGTCGAGCGAATAGGCCGCCTCGTCGAAGGCGATGGCATGCTCCTCGTTCGATGCGAGATCGCGGATCACGATGGACGGCAGCGCGTTGGCGCGCTCCAGCCGCACCAGATGGCCGGCATAGAGATCGAGATCGATGATGTAGATGCCCGGACGATACGGGATCAAATCGCGCCAGTTCTTGCGCTCGGGTGAACTGAGCGGTGCAGTGACGATCTTGAAGTCGATGGCGTCGTCGGCATTGGTGAGGATGAAGAGCTCGTCGCCGCGATCGCCGAGCGAATATTGCACGCCCTCCTCGCGCGCCGCGACCAGGCGCGGCGGTGCCTCGGGGTTGGCGAGATCGATCAGCCGTTGCTCCGAGGTCTCGTGATCGCCGCCGGCGATCACGCAGAAGCGGCCGCTGGTACTTTCGTGCAGATGGGTGAACCAGCCGGAATCCTGCTCCTCGTAGACGAGGGTGTCGTCGGCCTGCCTGGTGCCGAGCTTGTGCCGCCACACCTGCATCGGGCGGTGATTGTCGTCGAGTTTCACATAGAAGAACGACGTCGCGTCCTTGCTCCAGACCACGCCGCCGTCGGTCTCCTCGACGACGTCGTCAAGATCCTTTCCGGTTGCCCAGTCGCGCACGCGGATGGAGAAATATTCCGAGCCCTTGGTGTCGGCGCTCCAGGCTTGCAGCTTGTGGTCGTTCGAGTGCCGGCTGCCGCCGAATTTGAAATATGCGTGGTCCTTGGCGAGCGCATCGCCGTCGAGCACAATATGGCCCTCGCCGCCGTCGCGCGGCATGCGGCCGAACAGCTCGTGCTGGCCGCCTTCGCGGAACTTGCGGAAATAGGCGAACTCACCGTCCGGCGACGGCACGCTGGAATCGTCCTCCTTGATCCGCCCCCGCATCTCGCGCACCAGCGACTTCTGCAGGGCGGCGGTATGGCCGAGCAGACTCTCGGTGTAGCCATTCTCTTCGTCGAGATATTTACGGATGTCGGGATCGAGCGCCGCGGGATCGCGCAGCACCTCCTGCCATTTTTCGTCCTTCAGCCAGGCATAGTCGTCGGTCACGGTGATCCCGTGCTGCGTGAAGGAATGCGGCCGGCGCGGGGCAATGGGGGGCTGGGAAGGTGTTTTGGCCTGTGTCACTCGATCCTCGTTCAGATGCGTGCTCCACCTTATATCGTCCCGATTCCACGAATTGCCAGCGTCACTGCGCCAAGGACTGCACCATCGGGTTGTTGACCGGCTGCATCTATGCTTTAGGGGCCAAATCCCTTTAGTCCCGCCTCCGGTCCAGGCCGATGCTGTTCAATTCCTATCCGTTCATCCTGCTGTTCCTGCCGTCCGCGCTGGCCGGGTATTTCTGGCTCGGGCGGCGCAGCAATCTGGCCCCGGTGATCTGGCTGGCGGCGGCCTCGCTCGCTTTCTATGCCATCGGCAACTGGCAGTTCGTTGCCCTGTTGTTGATCTCGATCGCCTTCAACTACGGCGTCGGCCATCTCCTCATCGTGGCGAAGCTTACTCGGTCGCAACGAAAGGCGGCACTCGCGATTGGCGTCGCCGGCGATCTCCTGGTGCTTGGCATTTTCAAGTATGCCGGCTTCGCCGCCGAGAACATTAACGCGCTAACCGGGACGCATTTCGCGGTCCACATCCTGCTGCCGGTCGGTATCTCCTTCTACACGTTCACCCAGATCGCGTTCCTGGTTGACGCTTATCGCGGGCAGGTCGCGGCTTACGCGCTGCCGCACTACGCGCTGTTCGTGACATACTTCCCGCACCTGATCGCGGGACCGATCCTCCACCACAAGGACATGATCCCGCAATTCGAGCGGGAGGAAACCAAGCATCCGCATGCGCATCTCATTTTGTGCGGAATCATCATCTTTGCGATCGGCCTGTTCAAGAAGACATGCCTTGCCGACGGCATCCAGCCGCTGGTCGCGCTCGCCTTCGATGCGCGCGCGCCGAGTTTTGATCAGGCCTGGCTTGGCTCGCTCGCCTACACCTTCCAGCTCTATTTCGACTTCTCCGGCTATTCCGACATGGCGATCGGGATATCGCTGATGTTCGGCATCTTCCTGCCCGTCAATTTCAACTCGCCCTACAAGGCCACCAGCATCGTCGAGTTCTGGCGCCGCTGGCACATGACCTTGTCGCAATTCCTGCGCGACTATCTCTACATCCCGCTCGGCGGCAACCGCCGCGGCCGCGTGCTGCGCTATGTCAATTTGATGATCACGATGCTGCTCGGAGGGCTCTGGCATGGTGCTGCCTGGACGTTCGTGGTCTGGGGCGCGCTGCATGGCGCTTATCTCTGCGTCAATCACGCCTTCAACGCGCTGGTGCCGAACATCCCGGGCGCTCTTGCGCGTCCGGTCCGGATCGCCGGGGCCGTACTCACTTTCCTTGCCGTCGTCGTCGCCTGGGTGTTTTTCCGTGCCGAGCGGGTCGACTGGGCGCTGCGGGTTCTCGGCTCCATGGCCGATCCGGCGAACGTCATCCTCGGCCGCGAGGAGATCGCGGCGCTGGCGCAGGTCACGATCTATGCCGCGCTGGTGTGGCTGGCGCCGAACACGCAAGGACTCATGGGATACGACCACGCCAACCGCAGGGTCGGAGAGGGCTTGATGGCGGGACGGATGCGGCCTCTGGTCCTCTATGGCGCGTCGCTGGTGCTTGCGTTCGGGATGTTGGGCATCCAGAGCCACAGCGAATTCATCTATTTCCGGTTCTGATGCGGGGCACGTTCACATATCCAGGGCGTCTTGTGCTCGCGAGCATCGCGTGCGTGCTCGGGGCGGCTGCGCTCATTTACGGCGTCGATCCCCTGCAACTGTTTCGGTCCTCGCGTCTCGTCGCACCCTTTTATTCGGACGACACGCGCGTGCAGAATGCGGGGCTGATCCGCACCCAGTCGTTCGACACCGCCTTCATGGGCACCTCGCTCGCGATCCATTTTCGTCAGAGCGATATCGACCATGCGCTCGGCGTGCACTCGCTCAAGCTGGCGATGACCGGCTCCAATTCGCGCCAGCAGGGTTTTGTACTGGAGCAGGCAATCGACCGCGGCGCAAAGCGCGTGATCTGGCAGATGGACGATTTTATTTTTGTCGATGCGGCTGACATCGAGACGGATCCTTATTTCTCCGTCGATCTCTATCGCGGGACGGCAAAGGGGATCGCGTCCTATCTTTTCAGCGCGGCGATGGCGAAGGAATCCCTGTTCGCGCTGCTGCGGTCGGTTCCGCCGTTGCGGCAGCCGCTGACCCGGGCCGCGCCGTTTCTCCCTGTCAAGTTCGCACTGCCTGACGTCGACGACATCTACGCGCTGCCGCGGGATTTCGACGTCGCCCGTGGCTACAATGCAGAGAAGGCGCTTGCCGCCTTCGCCTACATCACAAATCCCGTGCGCAGCCGCTTTCTCGGCGAAGGCTATGGCTACGACGCCATGGTGCGGCACTTCGAGCGCGATGCCGTGGGCCTGATCACGCGGCACCCAGAC
Organism: Bradyrhizobium sp. LB8.2; assembly: GCF_040548035.1. Lineage (NCBI taxonomy): Bacteria > Pseudomonadati > Pseudomonadota > Alphaproteobacteria > Hyphomicrobiales > Nitrobacteraceae > Bradyrhizobium > Bradyrhizobium sp. LB8.2. Next base: position 84,680 of record NZ_JBEPQV010000011.1, read on the forward strand.
GTGACCTTCGACATCTACTTCCCGCCCTATTCGATCCTGCAATTCGTCGCGATGCGCGACGCCTCGCCTGCGACGCTGAAGATCGTCACCGATCTCACGACGCGCGTGGCGGAGCGCCTAACGCAGCTTCCCAATGTCCGCCTTTATGATTTCCGCGCGATCAAGGAAGTCACGCACGACCTCAACAATTACGGCGATGTCATCCACCATTCGCCGGTCGTTGATGCGAAGGTGCTGTCGTGGCTGGCGCGTGGGGAATATCGGGTCGATCCGAAGGCTTCACTTGCATCGCTGGACGAGTTGAAGGCACAGGTCGCGGCGTATCGCGTGGAGCGCTGATCTTCCCTTCTACACAACGCGAAGCTGGCCTTACACCGCCACCTCATTGCCAAGATACGCGACCGCCGCTTCGAGCCCGCCCTTGCCGTGCGGGATCTTCAGCGCGTTGAGACCGATCTCGATCACTCCCAACGTGCCGAGCAGCATCGGGGCATTGACGTGGCCCATATGGGCGATGCGGAAGGCTTTGCCGGTGAGGTCGCCGATGCCGTTGCCGAGCACGACACCGCATTTTTCCTTGCAATAGCTTTGCAGCACTGCCGGATCATGGCCGTTGCTCATGGTCACCGTGGTCACGGTGTTGGAACGCTCGCTGGCTTCGGCGATGTTGAAGCCGAGCGCCTGGCCTTCCGACCATGCGCCGACGGCGCGGCGAGCGGCTTCGCCGAGCAGGCTGTGGCGGCGGAAGGCGTTCTCCAGCCCTTCCTCGTGCAGGAGGTCGATCGCCTGGCGCAGCGCGAACAGCAGATGCACGGGCGCGGTGCCGGCGTATTTGCGGTAATGCTCAGCGCCTTCGCGCTCGCTCCAGCTCCAATAGGGCGTCGCCATGTTGGCCTTCTTGTGCACCTCGAGCGCGCGCGCATTGGCCGCGACGAAGCCGAGGCCGGGCGGCGTCATCAGGCCCTTCTGCGAGCCCGACATCGCGACATCGATGCCCCATTTGTCCATCTCGAACGGCATGCAGCCGAGCGACGCCACGGTGTCGACCATGTACAGCGCCGGATGGCCACTCGCCTTGATCGCCTTGCCGATCGCCTCGATGTCGTTCTGCACGCCCGAGGCCGTGTCCACCTGGACGACGACGACGGCCTTGATCGCATGCTCCTTGTCGCGGCGCAGGCGCTCCTCGACCTCGTGCGGCCGTACCGCGCGGCGCCAGTCGCCTTTGAGCACCTCGACCTCGGCGCCCATCAGGGAAGCCGCATGGCCCCAGCCGATCGCGAACCGCCCGCTCTCCAGCACCAGCACTTTTTCGCCGCGCGACAGCACGTTGCTCAGCGCCGCTTCCCAGGCGCCGTGACCATTGGCGATGTAGATGTAGGACTTGCCCTTGGTCGCAAACAGTTTTGAGATGTCGCCGAGCAGGCTCTCGGTCAGATCGGTCATCTGTTTGGAGTAGATGTCGATCGCCGGACGATGCATCGCCCGCAGCACCTCGTCGGGCATATTGGTGGGCCCGGGGATGGCCAGAAATTCCCGGCCCGCGCGAACGGTCATTGCTATACTTCCTTGTGTCGTGAAGACGGTCTGGAGGTTATTTTCTTCTTTTACGCGCCGCAGAAGCCCAAGAAAAGCACGTAAAACGCAGGTCTGGAGTGGTCTTTTGTTCTGAGCATGGTCCTGTCGGAAAGCCGCTTCACACTTTTCCGGACCATGCTCTATCTCTTGGTCTCGCGGCAGCCGGCGGCTTCCGCCTCTTCCACCGAGCAGAACCAGCGCGTGCCCTTGCTGATCTTCATCTTGATCTGCGCATACCAGCGGCTGGTCGGCTGGTGATAGATGCACTCGCCGCCGGTGTTGACGTTGCCCTTGATGGTGCAGTCCGGCGACGGCGCGACCGGTCCCGAGGCCGAAGCGAGCAGGATCGCATGCGCGCCCTCGGGCGGCTTGGTGGCGCCCAATATCGTGGTCTTCTTGTTGCGCACGCGCCAGTCCCAGGGCGCGATGAAGGCGCCCTGCCACATCCCGGCTTTTGCCTCCCGCGCGGCTGCCTCATCGGGTTCGTAATCGTGAGAGATGCGGGTGTAGGCCAGCGCCCAGCCGGTGCGAACCAGCCATTTCTGGATGTCTTCGCCGCCGACATCGCAGCGCGCCACGGTGCGGCCGCGCCGGTCGATCGACCTCGCATGGCAGACCCAGCTCTTGCCCTCGGTGTATTTGGCGAGCTCGTCGCGGGCCGCGATGCCGCAGGTCCAGCGCTCACGCTTGGTGTTGAGGCAGAGCTGGTCGATCGCGGGCGCGTCGATGCCGCCGAGCCGGATCCGTGTGTTGCCGATCACGACTGCGTCGCCGGCGCGGACCTTTGCAGTGCCGGTTATGTCGGCGGCCTCAGCCGGCGACGGCAAGCCGGGCAAGGATAAGGCGAGCAGTGACAGCGCAATCAGGAGTTTTCGCAACATGCCGGTCCGCGTGTGATGAAAATTGCGATAGACCTCGCAATTGTGGTCGGCTTTTGTCCGCCCGGCCAGCGTTTGCCAGGCAGATGGGCTTTCAACTTCCTGTCATTGCTTCCGGGGCACGACGAGACCATCTCACCCTCGTCCCGCCATTGCCCGCTTGGCCACCGCCAGCCCCATCAGCACGAACGCCGACGTCACCTCAGGCCCCCCGACCAAAATCCGCGTCGGCGTCTTCATCTTGTTCCACTCATAGGCGCGAAACGGGCCGCGGCGGCCGCCTTCGCCCAAGCTCGCGACGATCACGTTCAGCGCCGGCGCAAAGGCGCGCGGGTCGGCGCCGAGATGGCCGAGCGCGATCAGCGCCAGCGCCGCGTCGAACACGTTCATCTCGGCGGCCATCAGCTCGCCCTGGACGTAGGAGAGCACGCGGTGACGGATGAAATCGAAATCGCCATCGGGATCGACCGCGGCCTGCGCCGCCAGCGGTAGCGCCAGGAAGGCTGCGTAGCAGCGGCCGAAATAGGCACTGTAGAGCTCCGGCAGGTAATAGATGTGTGAGCGCGGATTGGCGAAGGCGCCGCTCGCGGCAAGCCGCTTCTGAAAGCCGATGATGCGATGCACGGTGGCGAGCCGCGCCGGCGTCTCCAATACTTTCCAGCGCGCGAGGTTGCGAAAGCTGACCTCGAGAATGTCGAGATTGAGCGTCGGATCGAGATCGTTGCCGTAGGGCCGCTCGCCCCGGAGATTGTCGATCCAGGTCGCGACCCCGCCCTCATAGTCGATATTGTCGTTGATCGGCACGGTCACACGCGGCTCGTTGACGCCCGCGCGCACCTGGTAGCCGGCGTAGAAATCCAGCAGCGGCTGGTCGAGGATCGGATCGGTGCAGCCGGCCTGCGTCGCCGCGGAGATCGAGCAGGCCGTGGTGTCGCAATCCGGCACGTAGACGCCGAAACCGAGGTCCTGCTTGATCTGGGCGAAGTAGCGCGAAAAGCGCGGATGCGGCGCGGGCGCCAGCGCGGTGATGACGTTGAACCGTGCGCCATCGAGGCCCTCGACTTCCTCGCGGCTGATGTTGACGCAAAAATCCACCATGTCGGCGATCGCGCTCTCAGCCGCCATCTTGTCGGCGGACGAGGCGAGCCCGGTCTCGACGTAACTCAACAGCGCCTCGATGAAGAACGCGTCGTAATAAGCCGAGCGGTGGCGGATCTGCACCGGCTCCCACATCGGCTCGGCAATGCCGGTCCAGGGCGGATTGACGACCGCGCGCGCCGGCGAGCGCGCAATGAAGACGCGGGCGAGATTGAACAGCAGCGAGGAGTTCTTGTAGCCGCGCGCGTTGAGGCCCGTGAGCGCCATGGTCAGCTCGCGCCCGCGGAAATCAGGATCGCCGATCAGGTTGAACGCGGCGTAGGTCGGCAGAAAGCCATTTTTGCGGTACGAGCCGAGCAGATGCTGCGCGCAGTCGCGGATCACGCCGTCGATCTGCGATTGTTGCGGCATAGCGCCCGTGAACATGGCCGGCGGCGGCTTGGGATGATCCAGCGCGATGCTGTCGACGAGATCGGCGACGGGCTGGCCGACCGCCGCCCAATCGGGCTCGGCCTCGTCGCGGGCGCGAACCAGCGCCTCGCGCAGCCGGGTCAGTTTTGCTTCGTCGCGCAGCTCGGGCACGCCCGCGCGTCGCAGCAGCACCCGCAATGCGGGATTGCCGAGCGCGGTCTTGTAGAACTTGGCCAGATGCGGATCGCCGCTGGCCGCAACAGACAATACGGGATCGCAGACGTCGTAAAGCGAGGGGCCGTCCTTCCGCGCTGTCAGCGCCCGGCAGGCGGCGCCGGCAAAATATTGAAAGCTCATGAAATACCTGGTCGCCGGAATTTGGCCGGGGGCCGGCCGGCACGCTCCCAGCCGCGCACCACCCCCTGCAACTCGTTGAAAAAGCTACCCGGATTCGCAGGAAATACAAATGTGATAGCGGTCACAGAAAGAGCCGGCACGAAGTCTGCATAATCAAGCTCCGGAAGGCTACGGGGACGCAAAAAATCACACATTGGGCGATGGAAATTAACTAATACCTTCAGCGGTTTAGCTCAAGTTTTGCGCAATCTATTGCCGGGGAGGCAATATCCGGTTAAAGGTTTGTTTGGTGCGGCGCCGCAAATTGCGCGCAATTCGGGGGCACACCCCGGCCAACCCCTCAAACCTAAAGACGCTATCGCGCTACTCAAACAGTGTGCGCGTGCTTGGCTGGTCTTTGGCACAGGAACGAACCGAGATGAATGTAACGCAGCTCGATCTTTCCCGACGCACGATCGCCGTCGCCGCAGCCCTCATCGGCACGGTGTCGCTCGTGATCGGCGCCCATGCTGCCCTCAATATGCGTACGCTCGATGCCGCCAAGGCCATCTCGACCGACCAGGTCACCGGCTCGATCGGCCAGACCTCGCGTCTCGCGCTTGTCATCGGCAATGGACATTACCCGGACGCCAGCGCGCCGCTGACGCAGTCGATCAACGACGCCCGCGCGCTGTCCTCGTCGCTGCGCAAGAGCGGCTTTGACGTCGACATGGTGGAAGACGCAACCAGGGACGACATGGTCCGCGCCGTCAATCGCCTGAAGTCCCGGATCAAGCGCGACACCGTCGTCATGCTGTTCTTCGGCGGCTACGGCGTAGAGGCCGGCCGCCAAAGCTACATGTTGCCGGTCGATGCCGTGATCTGGAAGGAAAGCGATGTCCGCCGCCAGGGCGTTTCCATCGACGGCGTGCTCGACATGATGAAGGAGCAGGGCGCCAAGGCCAAGCTCGTCGTGGTCGATGCTTCCCGCCGCAATCCCTATGAGCGCCGCTTCCGCTCCTACAGCCACGGCCTCGCGCCGATCACCGCGCCCGACAACGCGCTGATTCTTTCTTCGGCTTCGCCCGGCAAGGTCGTCGACGACGGCAGGGGCGAGCACAGCGTGCTGGTCAGCGAGTTCCTCACCAATCTCAATGCGCAGGGCAGCGCCGAGAGCGTCTTCAACAAGACCCGCGTTGCCATCTCCCGTGCGAGCGAAGGCGACCAGGTCCCGTCGGTCTCTTCCTCGCTGCTCGAAGACATCCATTTCGGCGAAGCCGGCGGCTAGTTTTTCTTAGGTTCTGCCAAGTCTCGTGCCCCGGACGCGGCGCATCATGCAATGATGCGGCGCTGAGCCGGGGCCTGGTTTTTTAGGCTATCGCCTGGACGAGAGATGGGTCCCGGCTCCGCGCAGCAGCATTACACGCTGCAGCGCGTCCGGGACTATAGCAACCCTACTTCGCAGCTTCCGCGGCCATCACCGGGCGCACGGCATCGCCTTCGCGCAACAGCGCACCGGCGCGGGCGACGACGACATCGCCTTCGTTGAGGCCGTCGCGGACCTCGATATTGCCGCCCGACATCAGTCCGACCTCGACGCGCTTGGTCTCGACGCGGTTGCGGCGGATCACCTGCACGACGGTGCCGGCGGAGGAATATTGCACCGAGGTCAGCGGCACCGCGACGTTGCAGCTCTGGCCGGACTTGATCAGCGCGCGCCCGCTCGCATTCAGCAACAGCCGCTTCTGCGAGGAGATGCCGATATAGACGATGCCCTGCTGGATGTTCGGCTCGACGGTCGGGCCGATGCGGCGCACCTTGCCGTCGATATCTCCGGCGCCGGCGATGCGCACGGTCGCCTGCTGGTTGACCGCGAGCTTGCGCATATCGGTGGTCGCGACGAGGCCGACGAGATCGTATTCGCTGCGCGCCACGATGGTGAACAGCGCCTCGCCCTTGGCTGAGGCGAGGTTGCCGATCTGCGCGGTCGATGTCGCGATCACGCCCGCCACAGGGGCGGTGACCTGAAGCGTGCCACCCTCGGGCAGCGCCAGCCGCGCCAGCACTTGGCCTGCGGTAGTGGTCTCGCCGGCTTCCGCCAGCACTTCCGTCACCTTCAGGCCGGGCCGCTCGGGCCGCACGGAGCTTTCCTCGCGCGCGACGATCGTGCCGGTGGCCTCGACGATGTCGGAGAAACAGGATTTTGCGACCTTCAGCACCGTGACTGCCGGTCCCTTGGGCGCGTCGTCATCGGCGGCGGGCGCGGGCTGGGCGGACAGCAACAGCAGTCCGGTGAGCGCAACGAAATGCTGGGAAAAAGAACGCGCAGGCAATGAACGCATCGGTCATTCCGGTTGGGGCCTTGATGGCCTCATCGATAACAGAAGCAACCGCGGCAGACTATGGGCCGGCCGGATGAGAATGCCGCAGCAGCACGGGCGGCGCGTTGCCGCCCGTTGAATTGGTCTTCGGGACCGGCGCCAAGGTTCGCTGTCTTTCCCCTGCGCCATCCTTCGAGACGCCCGCCTGCGGCGGGCCCTCAGGATGAGGTCGTGCTTCGCGGCGAGATATCAGACCCTCTTGGTGAGGAGCCCGCCAAAGCGGGCGTCTCGAACCATGCAGGCCGAACTCATCCCGCAGCCTCCAAAGGTGAGCAATCTCACGGCAGGCTCAAGAACTCCACCCAGTTCGGCTTCTTGCCGGTGGCGTAGGATTTCAGCTTGGTCAGCGCGCCGCCGCTCTGGTCGATGGCATAGACCGTCATGCTGTCGGAGAGTTCGCCGACGGCGGCGAGGTAGCGCCCCGAGGGATCGATGTGGAAGCCGCGCGGCTGCTTCTCGGTCGGCACGCTGCCGATCGTGGACAGCTTGCCGCTTGTTGCATCGACCTTGTAGGCGGTGAGCGTGTTGGTGGTGCGATCGGAAGCGTAGAGGAAACGGCCGTCGGGGGTGATGTGAATGTCTGCCGCCCAGGGCTTTCCCGAAAACCCCTCCGGCAGCGCGGTGGTGCGCTGGATCTCGTCCCATGCGCCGCTCTTGGCTTCGTACGCGAACGCCGCGACGTCGCCGTTCAGCTCGTGGATGAGATAGACGAACTTGCCGTTGGGGTGGAATACGAAATGTCGCGGTCCCGATTTCTCCGGCACCTTGTGGGCCGGCGGATCGCTCGGCGTGAGCGTACCGGTCGTGGCATCGAACGCGAAGGCCAGCACCTGGTCGGAGCCGAGATTGGTCGCGAACACGAAGCGGTTGTCGGGCGAGGGCAGGAAGGCGTGCGCATTCAGCCCGGTCGGGATCACCTGCTTCGGCTCGCCCGCGACGCCATTGGCGTTGAGCGGATTCAGCGCGACCTTGTTGCCGCCATAGGAGGCGCTGAACAGGAACTTGCCGCTGCGGTCGAGGGCGATATTGGCCATGCTGTCGGCGAGCGGCCCGTTGCCGATATGGCTGAGCTGACCCGTCTTGGGATCGATTGCAAAGCTCACCGCAACGAACGGCTGCGAGCGGACGCCCGCAATCAGCACGCGGTGGTCGGGTGTGATCGCGAGCGGCGTCGAGGAGCCGGGCTTTTCGACGCCGCTGAAGGCGGCCGTCTGCACGGGAACCATCTCGCCGCTCTCAGCCATCTTGAACACGCTGATGTCGTTGCTGTCGGCATTGCCGACATAGGCGAAGGTCTCGGCCATGCCGGCGCGGACTCCAGAAATGAGGGTGAGGAAAGCGAGGGTGGTGGCGATCGCAGTGCGGGGCGCGCGGGATGCGACGCGTCGGGTCGGTCTCAACATGGGGTCCTCCTGAAAGCCGGTGCGGCAGTGTCGTTTTGTCGCGAGGATAGCGGCAGCCGCCCCGCCGCACCAAATTCCAATTGGGATTGATCGATGCCGAAATGGTATCGGTGGGGAGGTCTACCGCACCGCCGCTGTGCGGGAGGGCAGATGCCGGCCGGGCGGAGGTTTGGGCGACCCGAGCACGGTCCACACGGTGACCGCGAGCAGCGCGCAGGTCAGGATCGTCCGGACGATGAGTGGTTTCCGCATCAGGCCGAATCCGTCCCTCAAATGAATGCCCCTGGGCGCGCCTTGCGATCGTGCACTGCAAACCGCGGCAATCCTATGAACTCGTTCACAGGCGGAAACGAACCAATGCCGCGCCAGCGCATTGAACCGTCATGCCCCGCGAAAACGATCTCGAAGGTAAGCCCGACATGGGCGGCAAGCATGGCGGCCAAGCCGGCCAGCCCGAGCCGCCGCCGCGCCCGCATCAAGGCGAGCGCGATGAGGATGTCGTGGCAAAGCGCCACACCGGTCAAACCGATCGCAACTCGGTGCCGACGAAACCAGAATAGCGCCTCGCCCGCGCCGCACTTGCATTTGGAACAGCAGCCTCGCCTTTCCGTTGTCCTGATCCCGCGGGCTGAGGAGATCGAAACGGAGGCTGGCACGTGTTTTGGATTTATTGGGACACCGCCTGGTCGCTCATCATCAGCGGCATCATGTTCGCCACCATCGTCACCCATCCCGACGCCGAGTTCGCCGAGATCCGGGCGGCCAAGCAGGCGAAGTAAGCCCGCGCCCTGCGAAATTTCCTGAACCCTCAAATCATGCTGCCGGGCATGAAGCAGCGGATCTTGGCGCGTCCGTTGATATAATACGGCCAGACCATGGTGCGGCCGGCACGGTTCGGCTCGGTGATCACGGCGTCGTCGGGCACCTCGATCCAATCGCCCATTAGCCTGACGCGATAATGTCCGTTTTGCGTGTCCCAATCGACGTCGTCGAGGGCGGTGCCGTCGGCGTCGGCACAGCAGGCGCCGCCGCCCTTGCTGTGCAGGCTCTCGAACCAGCCCTTGAGGGGAGAGTTTGCGTAGCGACCGTCGTCGCGGGCCTCCACGTAAGGCCCAATCAAGGCGGCCACCGCTACGAGCGTGATGATCCTGAAAGCCGCGATTGCCATATCGCCTCGTTCGATCTCGCGCGCGCGCAGACGAGAAGCCGCCTGCGCTGCACGTGACGCAATGCCGGCTGACGTCCGCCGACCGGGTTCCAGCCGTCTCAGTGGGGCGATAACCGCGAGGTCCGACGTTTGATCCTATTTTCAAGGGCGCGAACTCATCGATGACATGAGTCCGCGCCCTGCGTTGATGCTAATCCGGCAAGCGCTCAGTAGTCCCAGAACACCGGAACCCAACGAAAGGCGTTGCCGTCCACCGCGACCCGGCCCACGGACGGGAACGGCAGGTGCGTGGCCACCAGCATCTCGCCGGTCTTGGCGAGCTCTCGCAAGAGATTGATGCGTACGCGCGCCGCATCCTCGGGGTCGTGCTCGAAACCGTTGTGCCAGTCCGGTTGTTCGAACCCGACGGCAAACACGGCGTCGCCGGCGAATGTCAGCGCATCATCGCCGGACGCCATGCGAACCACGCTGTGTCCGGGGGTGTGACCGCCGGTGCGACGGGCGATGACGCCGGGCGCAACCTCGTGCTCGTCATCGAACAGCCGCAGCCGAGGGCCGTACTCCTTCACGAACCGCTTGGCGGTCGCTCGAAGCGCGTCCGGGAATCCTTCCGGCATGGCAGTGCGGGAAAAATCTGGCGCTTCCCAGAATTTGACCTCGGCAGCCGCGACGTGGATCCGCAGGTCTTTACGCAGTTGCTCCTTCACCCCGTCGACCAGCAGCCCGCCGATGTGGTCCATGTGCAAATGGGTCAGCACCAGATCGGTCACCGACGAAAGATCGATGCCGGCGGCCGCCAGTCGCTTGATCAACTGCCCGGCGCGCGGCAAGTTCAAGTTCGGGTCCGATCCCAGTCCGGCGTCGATGAGGATGGTCTTGCCGCCGCTGCGGACCATCACCGCGTTCAGCGCCCAGTCGAAAGCGTCCTGCGGCAGGAACATGTCGTGCAGCCAGGTCGCCCGGACGGCCGGGTCGGCGTTGTGGGCCAACATCGTGGTTGGCAGCGGCAGCACGCCATCGCTGACCACCAGCACGTCGATCTCGCCGATCTTCAGCGCGTAGCGCGAGGGAACGAGCTCTTCGGGTCCCGATGACCCGGGATATGAGGTGTTGTGCAGATTCATGTGGGTCTCCTGTTTCAAGGGTTGAGTTTCCGGCTGGTCTTGGTTGACCAGGCCGCACGGCCAGGAACGTGCAGCCGTCATCGCTTGGTGCGTCTAGAGCTCAGTCACGCGCTCCGGATCCGCAGAAGCGAGCGCAGCGGCGCGCTCGGCCTTCGGTGGGTAGATCCAGACAGTGTTGATCTCCTGCTTGGTCTTCTTGGCGGTCGCGCCGACCATCTCGACCTCGCGCTCCCATCCGCGCGTGAACAGCGCGCCGGCTTCACCGAGGTCGAGGCAGGTCACATAGGCCTTCTGGTGATAGGGCCTGGTCGGCACGCCCAGCAGCTCTGCCGCGGCGTTATTGCCGGCAAAGGCGCCCATCCGCGTGGCGTGCTGACACGACATCAGCGCGTGATTGCCCTCGTCGTCGCAGGCGGCGCGCGCAGCATCGCCGGTGGCGAAGACGCCCGCGACACCGGGCACGCGCAGATCGCGGTCCACCAGCAGCCGGCCGAAATTGTCGCGCCCGGCAGGTATCTGCGCGGTCAGCGGCGCGGCGCGAATGCCCGCCGCCCAGATCACGGTCTCGGTTTCGATGTGCTCGCCGTTCGACAGCGTGACGCCGGATTGATCGAGCGAGGCGACACCGGCGCCGAGCCGTGTCTCCACGCCGATCTTGCGCAGGGCTTCCTCGATGATGGGGCGGGCGCCCTCGCCCATGTCGGGCGCAATCGCAATGTTGCGGTCGACGATGATGATGCGGGGCCTGGCATCCTTGCCGAAGATATCGCGCAACCGCGCCGGCATCTCCGTGGCCGCTTCGATGCCGGTGAAGCCGCCGCCGGCGACCACCACCGTCTCGCGTCCGTTCACGGCGGGCCGCTTCGCAAGACCGTGCAGATGCTTGTCGAGCGCGACCGCGTCGTCGAGCGTATCGACGCTGAAGCCGTGCTGGGCGAGGCCCGGAATGTTCGGACGGAACAGCCGGCTGCCGGTGGCCACGACAAGGCGATCGTAGGAGAGCGTTTTGGTGGCGCCCTTGGCGGTGGCGATCTCCACCGTTCGGGCTTCGGTGTTGATGGTCTCGGCGCTGCCTTGCACATAGGCGACGTCGATCGACTCGAGCACATCGAGCAGGGGCGCCGTCAGGGTCTCGGGCTTCGCTTCATAGAGCCGCGGGCGAACCACGAGCGTGGGCGCGGGGGCAACCAGTGCGATCTCGAGCTGCTCTGGCGAGACGCCCTGGATCTCGCGCTGACGCGCCGCGGAAAGGGCGGCGTACATGCCGGCGAAGCCGGCACCGATGATAATGATTCGCATGGATTTGCTCCTTGTTGTCCCGCTTTTCGAAAGTCCGCGCGCGACCGCGTTGCTGCTTTAAGGGCAGCGTCCGGCAGCGGCACGAAGAGGTGAAGTCGTTGACTGGTCTTAAGGCGCCATGCAGCGTTGCAGCGGCGAACGCGGCGGCAAGCTGTAGCGAAAGACGAGCGGCTGGGGCTCCATTGCACCCCAGTCCTGATAGGGCAGGCCGGGGCCATTGCGGGTCATGATGGAAACCAGCGGATGCGTCGGATGCATCGAGTCCGCCGGAATTTCCACCTCCTCGCCCGTCGCCGACGTGAAGCGAACGGCCAGCGAGAGTCCGTACAAGGTTGCGGTCGCGAGGCTTCGGCGGCGTGATGCGATCAGCTGGCGGGTGACGAAGTTTTTCCAGGTCATCTTTGGTCTCCCTCGATTGGTCTGGACATGGTGATGATGTACCCCACCCGACTTGCCGCTGCCCCAGCGCGATTGCCGTCCCTGTCGAGGGATTGCTGCTAACGCACGCGCCTGCGCCAATCGCTCGGCGTTTCGCCCGTCAGCTTCTTGAATGCCGCGGCGAAGGCGGTCTGCGAGGAATAACCGAGCGCCGCGGCGACCGAGACGACCGATTCGTCGCTCTCCCGCAGCATGTTCATGGCCTGCTCAAGCCGGTGCTGGCGCAGCCAGGCATGCGGCGAGAGCCCGGTGCTCTCCTTGAAAGATCGGCAGAAATGGAAACGCGACAGACCTGCGTCGTATGCAAGCGCCGAGAGCGAAACATCCGCATCGCTGTCAGAACGCAGGCGTTCGATCGCCCGGCGCAGGACCGCCGGCGAAAGGCCGCCGATAATCGGCTGCAGCGTGGCCGGCACGCCGGCATGGGCGGCCAACAGGCGCGTCGCGAGAAGATCCGTCAATTGCTGTCTGAACAGCGCGTCCAGCGTGGCGCTGCCTTCGAGCGAGTCGGCCGCGCTCAGGAGCAATCGGGACGTGATGGCGTCGGGATGCCCGGTTCTTTCCAGCAGATCGTCAGGGCTTGCCGTGTTGGCTTCGTCGGCGATGCGCAGAAGCGTCCGTTGCGGAAGATAGAGCTGAACGACATGCAAGGGCCGGTGGATGTCCCAACGGGACGTCGAGCCGGCCGGAATGATCGTCACGACGCCGGCGCGCGCCGTCGCGATTGCAGCCGTTTTTCCCGTGCGTCGTTCCAGCGCCTGCGAGCCGGCGGGATAAGCCATGATGACGTGATCGGCCATCGGCTCGACAATGTCGTGCAGCGCCTCGTGTTTCCAATAGGCGATGGCGCCGCTTTGGGAATCGGAGGCCATGCGAAGCGGGTGCGTCTTGAGGACGCGCGCCATCTCCAGATTGGCGGCGCGCCGCTCGCATGTCGAATTGTCGTCTGGTTGCAGGTCCGGCGCGGGTGGCAAACTTTTGTGCGGGGGATTGCGCATGAGTGCGCTGCTTCCGATCATGGCGTGGCTCCTCCTGATCGCCTCAGGATTCCGACCAATCGTCCGTATTCGTACGGGTCGGCGCGTGTTCTATGCGCCGCGAAGGCCCGGCGTATTTCCTGAAGCCGCGATTCTTTGTCTGATCCTGCTCCAAGCCGGCGCGCACTTGCGCGAACGCACGGTGGGCGGGCGGCGGGTATGACAACAGGTCGGCAGGCCGTCACGCGGCTGTGACGATTGGACCATTTGTGGCGCAGGAACGCCGCATTTCCAAGCGAACAAGCGTTGTCCGATTTTGCGACAGATAGCCCAATGAGGAGGGTACGGTTGCCGGTGCGCAGCTACGCCGCTACCGCCTGCGCCGACAACAGCTGCCTCAACTTCGCCGCAGGCACGGCCGGGCTGAACAGCCAGCCCTGCATCTGGCTGCATCCGAGCTTTCGCAGCACCTCGCGCTGGGCCTCGGTCTCGACGCCTTCCGCGGTCGTCGCCATGTGACGGGCGGCGGCCATGTGCACCACGGCCTGCACGATCGGCGACGAGTCTTCGGACTGGCCGATGTCGCTGATGAAGCTGCGGTCGATCTTGATCTTGTCGAACGGGAAACGATGCAGATAGCTCAGGGAGGAATAGCCGGTGCCGAAATCGTCGAGCGCGATGCGTACGCCGAGCTCGCGCAGCTGCTGCAGGATCGTCAGCGCTTCCGCATCGTCGCGGATCAGCACGGTCTCGGTGATCTCGAGCTCGAGCCGTCCGGGCGCCAGCCCTGACTCCGCCAGCGCAGCTGCGACCTTGAGCGCCAGCGTCCTGGAGCGGAACTGTACCGGTGAAACGTTCACCGCGATATGGATGTCGCCGGGCCAGGACGCCGCCTCGGTGCAGGCCTGCCTCAGCACCCATTCGCCGATCTCGCCGATCAGTCCGGTCTCTTCGGCGACCGGAATGAAGTCCGCAGGCGAAATCATGCCGCGCTCGGGATGGCACCAGCGCAGCAGCGCCTCGCAGCCGTTGACGACGTTGGCCGCAAGGTCGACCAGCGGCTGGTAATGCACCTCGAACTCGCCGCGGGCGAGCGCCTGGCGCAAATCGAGCTCGAGCTGACGGCGCTGCCCTGCCTTGGCGTCGTATTCGGGCGCGAAGACACGGAAGGTTCGACGGCCCTCGGATTTCGCCGCATACATCGCGAGATCGGCGCGCTTGAGCAGATCCTCGAGAGTGTCGCCGTGGTCGGGGGCGATCGCGATGCCGATGCTGGCATCGGTCGGGATTTCCTGGCCGTTGCAGTTCACGGGCGCGCGCAGCGCCTTCAGGATCTGTTCGGCGAGTGCCGTCAGCTCGGCCTGATCGTTGGTGCCGGCCTTGACGATGGCGAATTCGTCGCCGCCCAACCGTGCGACCATGTCGTTGCCGCTGACGCAGGCGCGCAGCCGGTTCGCGACCTGGCGCAGCAGCTCGTCGCCGACCTCGTGTCCGAGCGAATCGTTGACGCCCTTGAACTCGTCGACGTCGATATAGAGGATCGCGAACGGCTTGCCCTGGCTGAGTTCCGCGACGCGGCGCTCCAGATGGCCGCGCATCAGCACGCGGTTAGGCAGGTCGGTCAGCGCGTCGTAATGCGCCATATGCGCGATGCGCTCGTCGGCGCGGATGCGATCGGTGACGTCGTCATGGGTCGCGAGCCAGCCGCCGGCGGCGCCGGGCTGGTTCTTGATCTCGATCAGGCGGCCCTCCGCGGTCTCGACGATCGCGCTCTGCGTCTGCCCGGCATTGCTCAAGATGCCGTCGCAATAGGAATCGACGTCGCCGTGGAACGAGCCGGTGTCGTGGCGATGCTGGATCACTTCGCGGAAATGGGCGCCGGGCTTCACGATTTCGGCCGACAGGCCGTACATCTCGATGTAGCGCCGATTGCAGACGATCAGCCGCTCGTCCTGATCGAACATCAGGAGGCCCTGCGTCATGGTGTTCATCGCGGTGTCGAGCCGCTGCTTCTCCACCGAGAGCCGGCGCGTCACCTGGCGGAAGATCAGATAAAGCGTGAGCACGAGCAGGCCGATCGACAGCACGGCGACGGTGACGAAGAATTTGGTTTGCGTGCGCCAGGTCGCTAGCGTCGCGTCGAGCGACTTGGTCGCGACCACGACCAGCGGCTCGCCGGTCAGCATGCGCGAGGCGACGATGCGGTCCTTGCCGTCCATCGGGCTTGCGAGCTGCGTGGTGACGAAGGTGCGCTCGAACACCGCCATCTGCTCGGGCGTTCCGTTGCGGAAATTCTGACCGATCATCGCGTCGGCATGCGGAACGCGCGCGAGCAGCTGGCCGTTCTGATGATGCATCGCGATCGAGGATTCCTCGCCGAGCCCGCTCGAGGCGAAGAAGGATTCGAGCTGGTCGGGCGTGATCGCACGCGAGACCATGCCGTAGAACTCGCCGTGCGGACCGGAGACGCGGCGCGCGAACACGATCGCGGCGCCACCGCCGAACCGTCCGGGCACGACTTCGATCTCTTCCTGCGCGGACGCGTCGTTCTTGAGCCGGTTGAAATAGCCGCGGTCACCGACCGAGATGTCGGCGACCGGCCAGCGCCGCGACGAGTTGATCAGAACGCCGTTGGAATCGAACACATTGGCGCCGGCGACATCGGACCAACCACTTGTCTTTGCGCGCAGCACCTCGTGCATGGCGAGTGTTGCCATCTGGCTGCGGAAGACATCAGCGGATTCGATGCTACGGCTTTCGAGTTCCGCGATGACGCTCTTCTGGAGCACCGCGAAATCCTCGAACTCGCGGTCGAAATGACGGGCGAGCAGCCGGACTGAGTTTTCCAGGCTGTCGCGACCGCTCTCGATCGCATTCTGCCGGAAGCGGTCGACCGTTAGCGCGGTGCCGATGGCCATTGCAGCCATCAGCACGAAACCGCCGACGATTAGCCAAGTCAGTGGCGCGCCGCGCCAACGGCGCAGCAACCCGCGCACGCGCGCGGTCCACCTGATCGATGTGCCCATGCAGCCCTCCCGTGGGATGCAAGATGCAGCAAAACCGACAAGAGCCGGTTACCAGCGAGGGTTAGGAAAATATGAATCAGAACGGATTCAGGCGGGTGCCGCGATGCGGTCGATCATTTGACGCCGGCGGGGTGGCGTCGGTTCATCCCTGGCGCGTTGGCTCATCATCCTATCGACCGTCTTGCTGCCGCGGCCAAAACGGCGCAATTTGCTGTTCCCGGCTGATTTGCAAGCTTCGTTTCTGATCAAGGTTCGTTTCTGATGACGATCGCATCCAAGGCCTTCATTGCATTCTGTCTGCTCGCTGTGGGCGGCACCGTGCTGGTGATCGGCCCCACCGAGCTGCGCCGCCTGCTGCCGAACTGGGCGAAGACCGACACCGTGGTCGCCGCCAGGCCGGAGGCCAAGGTCGAACAGAAGGTCGAACCCAAGCCGGAACTTAAGCCGGAAGAGCCAAAGCTCGCCGCCGTCGCGCCGCCGTCGCCAGCTGCGTCTCCGGCGCCGGCCCCCGAGCCGAAGGCGGGTGCGCTGGCCGAAACGCAGAAGCAGGTCACCGCCGCGCTTGTCGATCTTGCGCCGGTCAAGCCGCCGCCGGCGGTTGCGGATACCGGCCCCCGTTTCGACGTCGCGCGCGTCGACGATCACGGCGAGGCGGCAGTGATCGCGGGCCAGGCGACGCCGGGCGCCAAGGTCGAGCTGCTGCGCGACGGCAAGCCGCTCGACACGGTGGTGGCGGATGCATCGGGCCAATTCGTGATGACGCCGCCGCAGCTTCCTGCCGGTTCCTATGAGCTGACCCTGCGGGCGAAATCGCCTGACGGCACCGTCACGCAATCCGGCCGCGGCATGCCGGTGACGATCGCCGAAGCCGCGCCGCCGCCCGCGCGCCCTGTGCCGGTTGCGAAGCAAGAGGCGAAGGCCGAGAAGCCTGACGACAAGTCGGATGTCGTGGCATCGGTATCGGACAGGCCCGCGGCCCGGCCGAGATTGATGGGCGCACCGAAATCCAGGGGCATGTCAGGGGTCATGGCGCGGGCTCCCGCGGCCACGACCGTTGCATCGGCCTCGCCGGCGGACGTCGTCGGCGGTGCACCGGCGGAAGCAGGCGGCAACCGGGTGATCTCCCGCGGCGACAGCCTTTGGGCGCTCAGCCGGCTCGCCTACGGCGACGGCGCCCGCTTTGCCGTGATCTACAACGCCAACCGCTCCAAGATTCACAACCCCAATTTGATCTATCCCGGTCAGACCTTCGTGGTGCCGCAGAAGACGGAGTGACACCGCATCGGCACTGTCCGGTGCGCATTGCGACGCTTTGCCCTGTGTGCTTCCGGAACATTTGGTTCCTCCGCGCGTCAACGTGATGCGACGCGATGCGCGCTTGGCGCCGGAGGAGGGCCAGGGTGGACAGGTCAGTGGTCATGTCGAGATCCCGCATGGGTCTCAGGCTGGGGCTGGCGCTAACGGGCGCAATCCTCGTGATGCTGGTGGTGCTGTTGCCAAACTGCGCCGAGGCGCAGTTCGGATTGCGCGGCGGCCCGCTCGGTGTCGCGCGCTTCGCCATTGGCCACGTGATCGGCATGTCGCGCCTGCGCCACGCGCGCATGGCGGTGCGAGGCGGCCGATACCGCTCCGCTGCGCTGCGGTCACAAGATCCTCGCGGTGTTGAGCGCGAGCAGCCGGCCAATCCTTACGTCCTCCGTGCGGCGCTCACGGCGCAAGCTGCCCTGTCGGGCTGGCGCGGCGGCAAGCGCCCGCAAGGCTGGTGGCGTCATCCCGATGGCAGCTACGGCTGGGCTGGCCCGGTGTTCTGGCCGTTCGCGCATGACGACCTCACCACCGCAATCATCCTCGGCGATGCGACCAGCCTCTCGCTCTATGGCTATGGCGACATCTATGCCGCGATCTTTTCGCCCTATGCGGTAACCGAGCTTGCCGCCTACACCGCGCCGCAAGGCAGGCGCGGACGGAGAGTGCCGACCGCGGAGACTGTCTGCGATGCCAGCGACACCGGCGGCCTGCCGGTCGACCGCATCGCCGCTTCCGTGCAGCCGAACGAATTGCAGCGCACAGCGCTCGACGAGCTCGCCACCGCCTGGCTCGCGGCGGGTGACACGATCCGCGCCGCCTGTCCGACGCAGGTCCCTACGACGGCCATGGAACGCCTCGGCCTGATGCGCGAGCGCCTCGCGGCCATGATCAAGGCAACGGACGCCGTCGCACCTGCGCTGATAAAATTCGTCGATCTTCTGGACGACGGCCAGAAGACAAAGCTCGATGCGCTGGCCAAGGACCGCAGCGCCGCGCTCGCGTCGATCCAGGAAAAGAATCCCCAGGCGGCATCGGCCTGCCAGGCGGACAGCGATCCCCGCTACGACGAGAAAGTGCAGCGCCAATACGAGCAGCTCGTGCAGCGGCAATGGCCCGCGGCCGACATCGCGTCCACGCTCAAACTCGACGACATCGCCCGCGCGCGTCTCGACGTACTTCAGGACACCACGCTGCGCACCATGGAGACGTTGAGCGCCTGTCCGTCAAAAGCAGCACCGACCCCGCAGGCCCGCCTTGCCACTGTGAAGGCGCGGCTGGAGACGATGCTGCAGGCCGTGAGCGGCGTCAGCGATGCGCTCGACGATTTCGAGGCTGATCTGAGCGACGAGCAGAAGGCGGGGTTCGAGGCGATTGGGCCGAAGCGCGGGGTGTAATCACCCGCACGCCCAGTCGAACTTCATGTCCTTGAAGTCGAGCTGCGCGTTGCCGCCGCCAAAATTGTAGCCGCCGAAATATTCCTCGAACTCGACGTAGAACGGGCTCATCTCCGGCACCGCCTGGCAGGGCCGCATGGTGCCGCCGAGATGATTGTGGGCGTGCTCCTTGCCCCAATCGTGCAGGCGCAAATTGTCGCGACTCCGCACGCCGCCGACATAATAAAAGTAGGGCTGATAGCCGCTCGGCGGATTTTGGCGCGTGTGCTCGTCCTGCGGGCCCTTGCCGGCATTGGGATCGCTCGCACGCGGCTGCAACGCGATCGCGCGGGTCTCGGCGAGATCTCCGCGCGGAGGGCTCGCGAACATCTTCTTCGCGTAAGGCGGGGCAACCTCGAAGAAAGCGCTGGCGCCGCCGACGTCGAGCCAGCGCGGCCGATCGGCCGTCGCAAGCGCGAGCGGTGCGGGCGGCGTGGCCAACGCGCCGTCATATTCGCGGGCGGTCAGCAGCAGCGACGCATACTCGTAGTCGAGGATGTCAGTCATGCGTGACAGCCGTGGATGCGAGGCGCGCGCCTGCACCGCCTCGCGAATCTCGGGATCATCGGGCGCCCCGCCGTCATTGTGATCGGGCGCCGTGGCAAAGAACGACACCGCGACGATGTCCTCGCCATGCACGCGATAATCCTCCGGCAGTTTCAATGTGAAGCCGTGCATCAGCGGAAAGCCGGTGACGGGATCGAGCGGCCATTGCTCGTTGCTGATGCCCGGCGGCAAGCCATAGACCCAGCCATGATCGCGCTCACGATCGGCGGGCCGGTCCAGCATCTGCAAATCATAAGCACGCGAAGGCAAGGCAAACGCCACAGGTCGTCTCCATCCGGATGTTAGCCTCGACGCGGAGGCGATCGTTAGTCGCGCGGAGGAGGGATGTGGTTCGTCGGGATGATGCCATCCTGCCGGTGTTTTGCCCGACGTGTCAAACTGCCGGCCCCCAACATCGGCAGCCGCGTAAGTCATTGATCTCGCAGCGGCCGTCTACTGTGCATGGGGTTGTTTTCGCACTTTTTGTTTGGAGGGACGGCGGCAACTTGTAAGAATTTCTTACAAGTTCAGCTGTCGTTCAAAGCAAACTCACATCCGCCGCCTTGCGGCCGCCGCATCCACCACGTTCTCCACTTCCTCACGCCACGACAGAATCTCCATCGCGAGCACGGGGTGGTTAAAGCCCTTGAGCACGAGATCGTCGAGCGCGCGGGCTTCGACCCAGGGCTCGACCATGCCGTAGACGCGCCGGCTGACCACGACCTGCCCGGCCTTGGCTTCGTCGCAGAGGCGGGAGGAGAGATTGGTGACGCTGCCGATCGCGGCATATTCCAGCCGCTGCTCGAAGCCGATCTGGCCGAGCGTGGCGTAGCCCATGGCGACGCCGACGCCGAAGCCGAGCGAGTGGCCGCGGTTCTTCCATTTCTCGGTCAATTGGCCAATCACGTCGCGCATCTCGACCGCCATCTTGACCGCGCGCTTGGTGTGGTCGGCGAATTGAATCGGCGCATTGAACAGGATCATCACGCCGTCGCCGGCAAAGCGGTCGAGCGTTCCTTCGTAGCGGTGGATCAGCTCGCCGAGTGCCGCGTGATATTCGCGCAGCACGTTCATCGCCTCTTCCGGCTCGGTCGCCTCCGTGAATGATGTGAAGCCGCGCAAATCGCAGAACACGACGGTGACTTCGCGGCGGTGGCTGTCGAGCAGCGCGTCGTGGCCGTCGGACGACGCGATCAGCTGCGCCACTTGCGGGGCGAGGAAACGTTCGAGCCGCTTGATGCGGCCGATCTCGCCGAGTTGTTTCTCGACGCGCTCCTCCAGCGAGCGGTTCCAGTTGCGTAGCTGCTCGGTCTGCTCCTGGAGCTTTGCCGCTTGCTGTTGCACCGTTTCGTGCGCAGCGGCGAGCTCGCGGCCCTTGTGGTCGACCTCGGTGAACAGCCGCGCGTTGCGCATCGCGAGCACCGCCTGGTTGGCGAAGGTGCGCATCAGGCCGATGATGCTGGCGGCGAACTCGCCGCTGGCGCGGCGCAGCACCACCAGCGAGCCGAGCGTGCCCTGCTGGTCCACCAGCGGCACCACCAGCACCGAGTGGAAGCCGGCATCGATCGCGACGTCGCGCAGCGGTTGCTCGGAAGCCTGCTTGAGATCGGCAAGCGCGATCGGCTCGCCGCTCCCGGCCGCATCGCTCAGGATGTTCTGGCCTTCGTCGATCGTGACATGGGCGCCGTCGGCGGATTTGTCGATGCCGTTGGCCTCGACCAGATTGAAGCGGCGCGCCTGCGCGTCGTAGCCGTAGATCAGCACGGCATCGGCGTGGGTGATCTCGATCGCGCGCGCAGCGATCGTCGGCAGCACGGCATTGAGATCGAGCGAGGCGGCGACCGCGCGGCCGACCTCTTCCAGCACCTTGAGCTCGTTGATCGACTGCGCGAGATCGCGGGTGCGCTCCTCGACCTTGGTCTCCAGGTCCGAATAGGTCTCCTGGAGCTGGCCGGCCATGCGGTTGAACTGGCCGGCGAGATCTTCCAGCTCGTCGGAGGTGTGCACGTCGATGCGATGGCTGAAATCGCCCTCGCCGAGCTTGTGCGCGCCGTCGCGCAGCGCCGTGATCGGAATGATCATGCGGCGGGCGAGCAGCGTGCCGGCGAGGATCGCGACCAGCAGGCCCATGCCCATCAGCAGCGCGATGCGCACCAGCTGGTCGCGGATCGGCATCAAGGCCTGCGTGGTCGGTTGCTCGAACATCACACTCCAGCCGAGCTTCGGCACGATGCTCGCGGCGCTCATCACCGAATGGCCGTTGAAGTCGGTGCCCGAATTGTCGGGCTCGTGGCCTGGTGCGACCGCGGCCGCCACCTGCGGCAGCTTCGACAAATCCTTGCCGACATCGGGGCCCTTCGACGACGTCGCCAGCACGCGGCCGCGCGGATCGACCACATAGGCGAAGGCGGCCTTGCCGACCTGGGCGTCGGTGAGGTACTCGGAGAGAAAGCTGAGGTCGAGCTCGGCCACGGTGACGCCGGCGTTGAAACCGGAATGCGCCACCGAGATCGACATGAACGGCGTCCGGTCGGAGAACCACGCCGGCGCGTAGCTGACGCCGCGGGCGACGGTGTCGGTGAAGCGCATGTCGCGGGAGAGGTCGGCATTGCTGCCGGTCGTGGTCGACTGGCGCGAGACGCGCAGCACCTCGCGGCCCTCGCCGTTAAGCTGGAACAGCTGGTTGACGACCGAGACCTGGTGCAGCAGCTGGGCGTAGTCGGCGCGGCGCTTCTCCAGCGTGTCCTGGCTGGCCCGCGTCACCCAGCTGATTTGGCGCTCGAGCTCGGAGATCGACTGCTCGATCCGCCGCGCGGCAGCCTGCGCCTTGTCCTCGAGACCGTCGGTCAGCTGTGTCTTGGTGGCGCGGTAGGAGATCCAGCTCTCCATCGCCCCGTTGACGGCGAGCACGAACACGACGAGGCCGACGAGAGAGACGACGTATTTGGCGAACAGGCCCTCGCGTAGAAACCGTGTCTTCTCGTTCGCTCCCGCCATCCCGATCCTCTCGCGCCGCCATCGACGCCGGCGCTACGGCCTGTGCGGGCCCAGCGGTCCTTCTAGCATAATTTGCTAGCATAATTTGGACCGGACGACCGGTGGACCGGCAGGCTTGGTTACCCGCTGGGGAGGCCGGTTTGGGCCGGACGGGTGGTGAATTGTCGCAGTCTCATCCGTTCGGATGAAGCAGGGTGAGACAAAGCCGAGGTAAGGGATTGGCGTGGAGTCCAGAGCGTTGGTCCGCCCATCATCGATTGAAGAGCTGCCGCAGCACGTCGTTCATCGGCTGGCTGTCCTGCTGTGCCGTCGGCGGGTCCTTCTGGGCGGGGGGCGCGGGGGATGCCTGCGGCGCCGGTGTCGATGGCGTTGCCGGCAGGCTGCGGCTGCGGCCGGTGGCCGTTCCGTTGCCCGTGCCGGTTGCCGCACCGCTGGAAAGTCCCTGCTGGATCAGATTGCCGATCGCCTCGCCCAAGGGGCCGCCGAGCGGATTGTTCTGTCCCGGCTGCTGGGTTTGCGGATTGGCATTGCCGGCTGCATTGCCGCCACCCGGCGCGGTCGTGCCGCCGAGACCAAGGCTGCCCAAAATATTGTCGAGCCCGGCGCCGTCGGGGCCGAACAGGCCCTTCCCCATCTCGCGCAGCTTGGCATAGGCGGCGTCCGGATTGTCCAGCATGCCGCTCATGTCAGGATAGATCCGCGGCTGCGACCAGCTGCCCTGGATCATCACGGGGATGCCGAAGCCGACCAGCTCGGAGGCGCGACCCTGGCCTTCGGTCGTCATCACCAGCTTCGGCTCGACGCGAAAACCCATCATTTTGGTGTCGAGCGCGATGGTGCCGGCGCCGGTGAGTCGCACCAGCGGCCCGATCAGATTGAGATCGGTCGTCACCGCCTGACCCTTGTCGATGCGGAAGGACGCCGAGAGCTGCGACAGATCGGTGCTCTGCTCCTGGCTGTTGTTCTGGTTGTCCTGCCAGCCGGACAGCGTGCCCGACGTCAGCGAGCGGATCATCTGCGCGATGTTGATGCCCCGGATGGCGCCGTCCTGGAAATTGACGAAAGCGGTGCCCTGCATGTTCGCCATCAACGCGCGCTGGCTGGTGCCGGCGCTGCGCAGCGCGAGCTTGGCCTGCAGCTTGCCGTCGATCCGGTCGAATTCGGCAAGGCCCTGCAGCAGCGGCAGCGCGCGCACGCCGGTGAGGTCGGAATGCATGGCGAAGCTCGGCGCGCCGCTGGTCGCATCCAGGATCACTTCGCCCGAGACCTGGCCGCCATAGGCGCCGAGATTGGCGGTGCCGGCCTTCAGTACGCCGCCGGCGAGCTTTGCATCGATCGCCAGCGGCGCGAGGCGCGCATCGCCGATGACGGCCTCGTGCGCCGAGATCCTGATTTGCGCATCGACATAATTGAGCCCGGACACGTCGATCGGCGCATCGCTCCAGGGCTGTCCGGACGCGCCTTCCGGCGATTTCGCCAGCGGAATCGCGAGCCGCTGAAAGTCGAGATCGACCTTGACCAGAGGCTTGCTCGCGATATCGACCGAGGCCCAGCCGTTGAAGGCGCCATCGCCGAGCGTGCCACTCACGCCGTTGATCATCACGACATCGCCGCTCAGACGCATCTCGGCACGACCTGCGAGCTGAGACTTCAGCACATCGGGCATGTCGATGGCGAAATCCACCGGAATGGTCGGCCGGTCGGCTGGCGGCGCCGGCGTCGTCGCCTTGATGTCGAACTTGGTCGGATGCTCGCCGACCCGCGCGGTGCCGGTGATGTTGATCTTGCGGTCGCGATCGACGATCGCATCGGCATTGATGGCGCTGATGCGGCTCTCGACGCGGTCGCGCACGCGCGCGAATGCGATCTCGCCATCGGTGACTTTGACGCGGTCGATGGCGGCGCCATCCGTATCGAGCGCGATCGGCTTCGACGCGCCGCCGGCATTCGGCAGGCGCTCACGCAGCAGCGGCTGGTAGAGCACGGGATGGGTGACGACGAGCTCGCTGATCTTCGGGCGGCCCGACCAAACGCTCGAGAGCGACATGTCGGCCTGCACGCTGTCGATGGTCAGGCGTGTGATGCCGCTGCGGTCCTTGGGGTCGGCAAGCGTGAGGTCGTTCAGCGTCACGTTCAGCGTCGGCCACAGGCCGATCCTGGTGGTGCCGTCGATCGACAGGCGATAGCCGGTCGCGCTCTCGACCCGCGAGGCAATCGTCGAGGTCAGGAAGCCCGAGGGGATCCCGACCACCAGCAGGAGTGCGATCACGATGACGACGGCGGCCACCGCCGCGCCGGCGAATTTCACTGCTCTCATATCGGCTTTCCAGCGACGGACAATCGGCGTCGAATCCGGCAGATGACCGTCATTTGCACCCGTCCTTTGCGCCTGAGTTTATCCCGGGACGGGAAGCGGCTCCAAGCGCGTAAAAATAGTCTTGGGGTGCTGCAAAGTTATGTGACTTATGACACACTTCCCCGGCGCGGTTTTACGCGACCCTGATGTTGATGGTTCCAAGCGATTTGCCAAGGAAACGGGCCAGGGACACTGGCCACGGAAATTCACAAGGACATTGAAATGAGCAAGCAGGCCGAATTTGCGGTCATCCTGAAGATGAACGCGATGTTTGCCGATCTCGGCGCAGACGAGCTCCAGCGGCTGTCGAATCTCTGCCACACCCAGCATCTGGGGAACGGCGAGGTGCTATTCCAGAAGGGCGATGGCGGCGACGCGCTGTTCGGCGTACGTCGAGGCCAGGTCCGTATCGAGACCGGCTCCTCCGACGGCAGCCGGCTGACGCTGAACTTCATGGGGCCGGGTGACCTGTTCGGCGAGGTCGCGGTGCTGGACGGCCAGAGCCGCACCGCCGATGCGACCGCGGGCGAAGCCAGCGAGCTGTTCGTGCTGCGGCGCGAAGACTTTCTCGCTTTCCTCGAACGCGAGCCGAAGGTCGGGATCAAGATCATCGCGCTGCTGTGCCAGCGCATCCGCTGGCAGAGCGAGCGCATGGAAGAGTCCATGCTCCAGCCGCTGCCGGTTCGCCTCGCGCGGCGCCTCTGCGCGCTCGCCGCCGATTTCGGCTCGGAGGTGCACATCTCGCAGGAGCAGCTCGGCGTCTTCGTCGGTGCCGCCCGCGAGAGCGTCAACCGCCAGCTTCAGGCCTGGCGCAAGGAAGCGATCCTCGATCTCCAGCGCGGCCGCATCCTGCTGAGGAACATGACCAAGCTGACGGCGATCGCGCGGAACGAGTAAGTCGAGCGACTTCACTTCGCTTGGAAGGTGCGAGGGAGATCGGCGGCTGTGTCCTCTGCGAGGGAGGCCGCCTATCGCAACGCCTCATCAATATCTTCGCGCTCCAGATACGGGTAGTCATTGAGGATGGATTCGCGCGGCTCGCCGACTGCCAGCAGGCCGAGCAATCGTGCGACTGGAAACCGCAGCCCGCGAATGCAGGCTTTGCCGGTGCAGCCAGCTGGGTCCATCGTGATACGCACAAAAGCCATGTCGTAAGCTACGCGCGCGACCGACTTGTGCCAGCGCGCGCCTCTGCCCCGTCTTTTCGGAACCTACTCCGCTGCAGGGTGCGCAATGCCCTTCGGCACCGGCGCTGCCTCTGCCGGCGCAGCGCCGTGATGACCGGCGTCGTCCGCATCTTCGCTGTGCACGACCAGCCGCTTGCCGAAGCGCCAGATCAGGGCGCCGAGATCGTCCATCACCATGAACATTGCGGGCACGAACACCAGCGACAGGATGGTCGAGAAGATCAGGCCGCCGATCACCGCGAGCGCCATCGGCGAGCGGAACTCGCCGCCTGCGCCGACCGCAAGCGCGCTTGGCATCATGCCGGCGGCCATCGCGATCGTGGTCATCACGATCGGGCGTGCGCGTTTCATGCCTGCGTCGATCATGGCTTCTTCACGCGGTGTGCCGGCGCGAATGGACTCGATGGCGAATTCCACCAGCATGATCGCGTTCTTGGTGACGATGCCCATCAGCATCAGGATGCCGATCCACACCGGTGTCGTGAGCTGCTTGCCGGTGATCAGCAGGGCCGCGATCGCGCCGCCGATCGAGAGCGGCAGCGAGAACAGAATGGTGATCGGCTGCAGGAAGGTGCCGAACAGCAGCACCAGCACGGCGTAGACCATCATCAGACCCGCCGTGATCGCGGTGGCAAAGCCTTCGGACAGTTCATTCAGGCTTTCGGCATCGCCGGAGGGTGACACCTTCACGCCCTTCGGCCGGCTCTTCATGACCGGCAGGTCGTAGATCTTCTTGGTGGCGTCGCCGAGAGCGGCGGAGCCGACGAGATCGGCCGCGACAGTTGCTTGCCGCTCGCGATCGTAGCGGTTGATGCTGGTCGGACCCTGGTCGAGCTTGACGTCGGCGATGACCGAAAGCGGCACGCCGCCCTTCTCGCCATGCTCGCCGAGCGGCACGCGGAGCTGCTCGAGCGTCTTGAGATTGCCGCGCGCGGCATCCTCGAGCTGCACGCGGATCGGCACCAGACGATCGCCGACGTCGAATTTGGCGAGCGCGGGCCCGACGTCGCCGATGGTGGCGACGCGGATGGTTTGCGACAGGCTTTCGGTCGAGACGCCGAGCCGTGCGGCGAGATCGGCGCGCGGCTCGACGCGCAGCTCGGGCCGCTCCAGCGTGGTTTCCGAGATCACGTTGGAGATGGTCGGAATCCGCTTCATCTGCGTCGCGAGCTCGCTGGCGACGTTGTTGACGATGTTGGCGTCCGCGCCGGTCACGACCAGCGAGATGGCGCGCAGGCCGTTCTCGTCGAGGAACCAGAAGCGGATGTCTGGAATGTTCTCCAGCTCCTGGCTGATCGAGAATTCAAGCTCGCGCTGGGTGATGTAGCGGCTGTCCTTGGGCGTGTAGTTGATGATCAAAGCGGCGCGCCGGACTTCCTGGGTGCCCGGTGGAACGCGCCCGCCGTCGACGAAGATGCTCTTCACCTCAGGCCGCTTGCGCAGCCGGGCGACGATGTCTTCGGTGACTTTTTCGGTGTAGGCGAGCTGCGTGCCCGGCGGCAGCTCGAGGGCAACCAGTGAGCGCGAGCTGTCCTGCGCCGGCAGAAAACCCTGCGGCAGCAGCGTAATGCTCCAGATCGAGGCGGCGAAGACGCCGAAGCCGACCAGCACCGTGATGAAATAGTGCTTCACCGACCACGCCACGATCCTGTGATAGGACCGCAGCACGCGGCCGGGCGGCGGCTCTTGGTGATTGCCGTGTTTGAGGAAGTAGGCGGCGAGCACCGGCGTGACGAAGCGCGCCGCGAGCAGCGAGAAGAACACCTGCACCGAGACTGTGATGCCGAACTGCTTGAAGAACTGTCCGGCGATGCCCGACATGAAACTTGCGGGTGCGAAGATCGCGATGATCGTCAGCGAGATCGCGATCACCGCGAGGCCGATCTCGTCCGCGGCTTCGAGGGCGGCACGATAGGGCGACTTGCCCATGTTCATGTGCCTGACGATGTTCTCGATCTCGACGATGGCGTCGTCGACCAGAATACCTGTCGACAGCGTGATGGCGAGGAAGCTGACGAGGTTCAGCGAGAAGCCGAGCAGGTCCATTGCCCAGAACGCCGGGAAGATCGACAACGGCAGCGAGATCGCGGCGATGACGGTGGCGCGCAGGTCGCGCAGGAACAACAGCACGATGATGACGGCGAGGATGGCGCCTTCGAACAGCGTCGAGATCGCCGCGTGGTAATTGCCGTTGGTATATTCGACCGAGGTGTCGATCACCTTCAGGTCGACGTCGGGATAGGTGGCCTTGAGCGAGTCGATGCGCTTCTGCACGGCCTCGGCCACCTTCACGTCGCTGGCACCCTTGGAGCGCTTGATGCCAAGCGCGACGATCGGTTCGCCGTTGAAGCGGGCGAAGGTGCGGCGGTCGGCGATGGTGTCGGTCACGGTGCCGAGATCGTCGAGCCGGACCTCGCCGCCGCCGAACAGCGGAATCATGGTGCCTGCGAGGTCGCTCAGCGTCTTGGCGCCGGCGAGGGTGCGGATCGCCTGGTCGTTCTTGCCGATCTCGGCGCGGCCGCCGGCGACGTCGACATTGGTGCCGCGCAGGCTCTGGCTGACATTGACGGCAGTCAGCCCCATCGACTGCAGGCGGTCGGGATCGAGCGAGACCAGGATCTCGCGCTCGACACCGCCGATGCGCTCGACCTGGGCGACGCCGCGCACGCCCTGCAGCGCGCGCTTGACCACGTCGTCGACGAAATAGGAGAGCTGTTCCGGCGTCTTGCCGGGCGAGATCGCGGCGTAGGTGACGATCGGCAGGCCGATGACATCGACGCGCTGGATCAGCGGTTCGGTGACGTTCTGCGGCAGGTTGGAGCGCACGCGCGTCACCGCGTCCTTGACGTCGTTGAGCGCGCGGTCGGTGTTGGTCTCCAGCGCGAACTGGATGGTCGTCACCGACAGGCCGTCGGTGATCTGCGAGGTGATGTGCCTGACGCCTTCGACACCGGAGACGGCGTCTTCAACGGTCTTGGTGACCTGGGATTCGAGCTCGGCGGGTGCGGCGCCGAACTGCGATACCGCGACCGAGATCACGGGGATGTCGGCGGAGGGCAGCCGTGTCACCGCGAGCTTGGTGAAGGACACCCAGCCGAGGATCAGGAGGATGACGGAAAAGACCACCGACGGCAGCGGATTGCGGATCGACCATGCCGAGATATTGAGAGCCATCAGCGTACCCGCGTGCGATCGAGTTCATCGGCGAACATGGTCTTGATCTGGTCGCCGTCATGCAGCGAAGAGCCGGCGTCGGCCACGACGATTTCGCCGACGTCGAGGCCTTGCAGGATTTCCGTGGCGCTGTCGGACGACAGTCCGACCCGTACCTTGCGCGTCTCGACGATGTTGCCTTTGACGACCTGCACGGTGAGATGGTCGATCGCGGTCTTGGGAACCGCGACGCCGCAGCTTCGCTTGGCATCGATCGAGGCGCGGGCGAACACGCCGATTTTCAGCGAGGGATTGTTGGTGACGCTGATGCGAACGCGCCCGAGCTGGGTGGTGCGATCGATTTCGGGCGCCACCAGCCTGACTCGCCCGATCAAATCGGGCGAGTCGTCGCGGCTGATGCGCACGGTCGCGCCGGCGCTGAGCTTGGGCATGTGCACCGCCGGGACCTGCGCGTCGAGCTCGATCTCGTTGTTGACGGCGATGCGGAACATCGGACCGGCCTGCGGCGAGGCCGGCGCACCGACGATGGTGCGGACCTCGGTGACGAGGCCCGGCGCAGAGGCCTTCAGCGAGACCGGACCTTGAGGGCCGGGCCGCTGCGGCTGGCCCGGGATCTGGGGCGGGGCCGTCAGGCGCGCCAGCTCCTGATTGTCGGCGACTAGCGTGCCTTCGGTGACGAAGAGGTCGGTGACCCTGGATCCCTCCTGATCGGCGACGACCACGGCTTCGCGGCGCGGCACGAAGAAGCCGGTCACCCGGACCAGGTCGGAGAAGCAGGCATTGGTCGACTTCGTTACGATGACCAGCGCCTCGCTCGGCGTTTCCTTGGCCTCGGGGCGATGCCGGTGCTCGAACAGATAATAGCCGACGCCGAGCGCAACGACGAAGACCACCGTTCCGGCCGGCTTGAGATATTCGGAGAGATTCATCGCCGGATCGTCCTGGCCTGGCTCATGGCCATCCGCACTCGGCCCATAGAGAGCGTTTCCCTGAAATAAAGCAGCGTCCCGCAAGGCTGCGGGACGCGCTCTGGAAGCGAGACTTTACACCACATCACGACTTGTCACTTCAAAGGATTACGTCGTGGTCACTTCGATGCGGTGGTCTTGTTTTCCATGTTGACGACCTGCACGCGACGATTGACCTCCGCCATCGGCTGGGCCGGGTCCTTCAGCTTGCTCTTGCCGTAGCCGACGGTGACGAGGTCGGTCGCGGAGATGCTGTACTTGTCGACCAGGTAGCGCTTGATCGAATCCGCGCGGCGCTCCGACAGTTCCTGATTATAGGTCTCACCGCCGGCGGCGTCGGTGTGGCCGGCGACCACGAAGGTCGAGCCTTTCAGGTCGGGGCTGGTCAGCGCGCGGCCGAGCGCCTGTACCGAGGCAACCGATTTGGCGCTGATATTGGCTGAGTTGTAGTCGAACGTGATTTCCAGATCGATGTTCGGCTTGTCCTTGGCCACCGACGCGATTTCTTCACGCTCGGTCGACGACAGCGAACGCGTCGAGCGGCCGCGTACGGACTGGATCAGCTTGGTCTCCGCCGCACTCGGTGCGGGATCGGTCTGCGGAGCGATCGTAAGGCCGCGGGTCAGCGGCTTTTTCGGCGGCGGCGCCAGCGCGCGGACGATCTCGTCATCGGTGACGTTCTTGCTGTTGCCGTCGTCGCCCGCGAATGCCAGCGGGATCGTCAGCGACAGCGCGGCGCCAACGGTGATGATGGACAGGATTGCGGTAAGTCCCTTTGCAGCCAATCTCATAGCAAGTCCCTCCTGATCAGCCAGCTCGCGCGGTTCCAAAATCCCTGCACTAAGCCCCCCGAAGGGGGCCTGCGGCATCCGTCCGATTAGTCTTCGCCGGGCCACCGAGGGTTCGAGGCACATCGGCCTCGATTTAAAAAATATCAACGCACTCCGTAACTTGCGAATTCCTGAACAATGTTCGGGTCCATCGCCTTGGCATTGGCGATGTCCAGCGCACCTTCCTGGGCCGAGCCGTTGCGCTGCTTGGCGATCCCGCGTCCGAACAGCGAGGAAGTCAGGCGCGGATTGATCCTCAGGGCCGCGTCAAAATCGGCGATGGCGTTCTTGGCCGCTCCCGATTTCAAATTGACGAGCCCCCGGCTGTCCAGCGCGTCGACGAAGTTCGGTCGCAGCCGCAGGGCCTCGTTGCAATCCTTCAGCCCGCCCTGGAGGTCGCCGACCACGGTGCGCGTCCAGCAGCGGTTGTTCAGAGCCTCGACGTCCTTCGGGTTGATCCGGAGCGACTCGTCAAAATCCTTGATGGCGAGGTTATAGGCGCCCTTGCTGGCATAGACCTGGCCACGCCGGTAAAGCGCGTTCACGTCGTCCGGATTGGCCGCGATCTTGGCCGTCAGGCCCTTGATGGTGGGGTCCTCCGCCAGCACGGCCGCACTCGGCCCGCTATCCATGCTCGGAGCGGTGACGGGATCGGCCGGTTTCACCGGCGGTGGGGGAGGCGGCAAGGCGGCGTCGACCTGCGGCTTCGGTGACGGAGCAGCCGTCGTGTCGGCCGGTTTCGGCAGCACAGGTGGCGGCGGCGCGGGCGGAGCCGGCGGCGGGTTGTTGGCGACGACCGGCGGCGGAGCGGGAGGCGCGGGCGGCGTCGTCGTTGTCGGACGCGATCCGCCGGCCCCCGGAATGAACGAGAAATCTTCGGCCAGTGAAGAGGATATCCACGGCACCTGCTCGCCGCGCGAGGCGCGGGTGACGCCCATCTTGGTGCGGTTCAGCGTCTCCTCGGCCATCAGGTCGGGGACGCGGATTTCCTTGAGGAGTTCCTGGACGAACAGGCTGTGCTCGCCGCCGGCATCCGACACCACCGAGGCCAGTGCCGCCGAATACATCACCAGCGTTCCGTTCGGCGCGATAACAGGGGTGAGGCCGGCCGAGAAGCTGCGGAACCGGCGCTCGAACGGGTTGCGCCTGGAAGCATCGATGAGCGCGATCTTGACGCCGGCGCCGCGGGTGTTGAGCTCGCCAAGCACGGTTTCGAGGCTGATGCCGTCGCGGCGCACGTCGGATTCGGTCCAGATCTGCGCATCGATCGGCAGCAAATAGCTCTGCCGCGCCGACTGGATGCCGAATCCGCTGAAGAACACCAGTGCCACCGCCCCCGGCTTGATCTTGCCGTACAGCTTGTCGAAGGCGCGGCGCATGCCGTCGCCGGTCAGGTTCTCATTGATCTCGACGGAAAAGCCATCGCGCTTGAGCTCGTCGGCGACGTCGCGCGCGTCGTTCAGCGGTTCCTTCAGCGGGGCGTCGGCGTCCGGATATTTGGCATTGCCTATGACCAGCGCAAAGCGATCGCCGGCCGCAAGCGACGGAGCGGTCGGGATGAGCGACACGAGCAAGGGCAGAAGCAAAAGGAAGCGAATTTTCATAATCAGCGCGGTCCAGCCAAAAAGGCGCCGTTACCAGCTTGCGCCGCGGCGACCTTAACTTACGCAATGCGCATTATCAAACCGGGGAAGGGAGGCGTCAACTGCTTGCAAATTCGGCGGTATCGCGACAATTGACCGCGACGCATGGGCACGTTGCGGGGGAATAAACGGGCAGTCACGATTCCACTCGATGCATTCTGGTTGCCATTACGGCTGCATGTTAGGGCAGTCATGGCGACAACAATGTGATTGGTTTGACCTTTGCGGCGGACAATGGCTTGGTGCCATCGATCGCCCCTGAAGGTCCATCCAGAAAAAGAGCAAGATCAAGAGCATGGGAAACGCCTACGAAATCTACGCACTGCGCTATGCGACGATGTCGCCGCGCACCCCCAATATGAACTTCCTTGCGCCCGATCCGCATGACAGCGCGGCGCAGGATCTCGACTATTTCGTCTGGCTGATCCGCGGTGGCGGCCGCGACATCCTGGTCGATACCGGCTTCAATGCTGAGGAAGCGACCGCGCGGGCGCGCAAGCTGACGCTCAATCCGGTCGATGCACTGGAGCGCTTTGGTGTCGCGGCATCGAGCATTCGCGACATCATCGTCACACATCTGCATTACGACCACGCCGGCAATCTCGACCGCTTCCCGAACGCGCGCTTCCATCTCCAGGAGCGCGAGATGGCTTACGCGACGGGCCGCTGCATGTGCAACGGACTGCTGCGACATCCGTTCTCGGTCGAGCACGTCACGCAGATGGTCCGCCATGTCTATGGCGAGCGCGTCAATTTCTATTCCGGCGACGGCGAGGTCGCGCCCGGCGTCACTGTGCACCGCGTCGGCGGCCATTCGGACGGCTTGCAGGTGGTGAGGGTCGAGACCGCGCGCGGGCCAGTGGTGCTGGCGTCCGATGCCGCGCATTATTACGCCAACCTCCAGCGCCGGAGCCCTTTTCCGATCGTCTACAACATCGGCGACATGGCGCAGGGCTGGGAGATGATCGAGCGGCTCGCCGGCCATCCTGATCGATTCATCCCCGGCCACGACCCGATCGTGACGGAGATCTATCCGCGCGCCAGCGACAAGGTCGATGCCTGGGCGCTGCATTTGCCGCCGTCGCGGTCGTTTGCGAAGTGATCAATACGCCTGCTTGGCGTCGGCCTCTTCGCTGGTCTGGATCAGGTCGAGGCTCTGTTCGATCTTGCCGAGCAGCGCTGAGAATTGCTTGCGCTCCTCAGCGGTGAGGCAGGCGAGGATCTCGTCTTCCCGCCGCAGCAATTGCGGAAACAGCTCCTCGTAGAGCGTGCGCCCCTTCTTTGTCAGCTGCAGGCGGAATTCGCGGCGGTCGGCTTCGTTCTCGACGCGCTCGATCAACCCCTGGTGCAGCAGCATGGTCACCGCGCGGCTGATGGTGGATTTATGCGTGCGGGTGCATTGCGCAACGTACTGCGCGCTGCAGGCATCGTTGCGGAAGCCGAGCGTCGCGATCACGCGCCAGGCCGGGATATCGAGGCCGTGACGTTCCTGATATTCGACCGAAAGCGCGGCACTGACCTCCGCCGCGAGCCGGTTCAACCGGAACGGCGCGAACTTGAACAGGTCGAGCCGTGTTTGTGGAATGGGCAAAGCCTCCTCGGCCACCCGTGTCTTCAGCGCGATGTCGCTGGATGTCCTCGCCAAGGAGAGCGCTCCGAATTCCAGTTGACGGCCGGCCGGCACCGGTTCAAAATGGTTGCACGTGAGACTATCTAGCAGATCAGTCCTCTCCTGACCAGAGCCGAGGTTAGCGCATGGCGCAAGCCAAGACCCAGCAGGCCAAAACCCAGTTCGGCTATCGCCGCCACCCCGATCAGGATCGTCCCGGCCAAGGCCCGGCCGAGCATCCGGTCGTGATCGTTGGTGCTGGCCCGGTCGGGCTGTCGCTGGCGATCGACATCGCCCAGCGCGGCCAGCGCGTCGTCCTTCTGGATGACGCCGATCGTATCGGCGAAGGCTCGCGCGCGATCTGCTTCTCGAAACGTTCGCTGGAATATTGGGATCGGCTCGGCGTCGGCGACCGCATGGTCGAGAAGGGCGTGGTCTGGAGCGTCGGCCGCATCTTCCACGGCGAGTCCCAGCTCTACCAGTTCAACCTGCTGCCGGAAGACGGTCACAAGCGGCCTGCCTTCATCAACCTCCAGCAATATTACGCGGAGGCCTACCTGGCCGATCGCGTGCAGGACCTCCCGGGCATCGACCTGCGCTGGCGCAACAAGGTGACTGCGCTGGAGCAACGCAACGATTCCGTTGCGCTGACCATCGAGACGCCGGAAGGCAACTATTACCTGCACGCACAATATGTCATCGCCTGCGACGGCGCGCGCTCCTCGCTGCGGCAGATGGTCGGCGCCGACTTCGCCGGCCAGGTATTCGAGGATCAGTTCCTGATCGCCGACGTCAAGATGACCGCGGAATTTCCGACCGAGCGCTGGTTCTGGTTCGATCCGCCGTTTCATGCGGGGCGTTCGGCGCTGTTGCACCGACAGCCCGACGACGTCTGGCGCATCGACCTCCAGCTCAGCCGCGACGCCGATCCTCTCACCGAGAAGAAGCCCGAGAACGTGCGGCCGCGGATCGCGCGCATGCTCGGCCACGACAAGTTCGAGTTCGAGTGGATCTCGCTCTACAAATTCCAGTGCCGGCGGATGGACCGCTTCCTCCATGGCCGTGTGATTTTTGCGGGAGACTCCGCGCATCAGGTCTCGCCGTTCGGCGCGCGCGGCGCCAATTCCGGACTCGAGGACGCCGAAAACCTCGCCTGGAAGCTCGACCGTGTGCTGCGCGGGACCTCGCCCGCGAGCCTGCTCGAGAGCTATCATGTCGAGCGCAGTCTCGCTGCCGACGAGAACATCCGCGAATCCACCCGCTCGACCGATTTCATGGCGCCGAACACGCGCCAGGAGGCGCGGCTGCGCAAGGCGGCGCTGTCGCTGGCGAAAGAGACCGAGTTCGGCAAGCGCATGGTCAATGGCGGCAGGCTCTCGGTGCCGTGCAGCTATGACTCGCCGCTGTTGTCGCCCGATGCGGATGCGTGGCGTGGTGGACCGCTCCCCGGCTGTTCGATGCTCGATGCCCCCGTTGCGACGCGCGCTGGCGAGCAAGCCTATTTGACGGATGCATTCCGTCAGGGCGGAACGGATTTCACGTTGCTGTCGTTCAGCAATGGCGCGGCGATTGAGGCGCCTGTTGGTGTGAAGGACATCTGCATCGGCGGTGAGGACGGGCTCGCGGATCCGGCGGGGCTCACCGCAAAGCGCTATGATGCGGAACCAGGCTCAGCCTACCTACTAAGGCCGGACGGCTACGTTGCGGCGCGCTTCCGCCACCCGACGCGCGCTGGCGTCGCGGCAGCGCTGTCGCGGGCCCAAGGCTTCAATGAGCAAGGCTTGAATTGAGGATTCGCATGCCGCTTTCCACCAGCTCCAACTTTGCGCGGCCCGACGACGCCTTTCGCGCCATCGTCGAGGCGCATCGTGGCTTCACCGACGAGCAAAGCGCTGATTTCGACGCGGCGCTGGTGCTGATCCTCGCCAATCATATCGGCGATATCGAGGTGCTGCGGGACGCGATTTTGCTCGCCAAGCGGCGCATGATCGACGGCCAGCAGCAACAGCAACAACAGCAATAACGAATGTCCAAAGGAACGAATTAATGGCGAAGAACTTCGCGTCCACCGGCGATCTCTCCGAGAAGAAGATCACCTTTTCCGAGATCGGCACTGATCTCTACGCCTTTACGGCGGAGGGCGACCCGAATACGGCAATCATCCTCGGTGACGACGGCTGCCTGGTGTTCGACGCGCAATCGACGCCGGCGATGGCCAACAAGGTGATCGAGCGCGTCCGCACCGTCACCGACAAGCCGATCAAATATGTCGTGCTGTCGCATTATCACGCCGTGCGCGTACTCGGCGCCTCCGCCTACAAGGCGCAGGGCATCGTCGCTTCGCAGGAGACCCATCGGCTGATCGAGGAGCGCGGCCAGCAGGATTGGGATTCCGAATATGGCCGCTTCCCGCGCCTGTTCCAGGACGCCTCGAGCATTCCCGGCCTGACCTGGCCGACGCTGACCTTCGAAGGCGAGATGTCGATCTATCTCGGCAAGCGCGAGGTGCGGCTGATGCAGCTTGGCGCGGGCCACACCTCGGGCGACATCGTCGCCTGGGTGCCCGATGCCGAGGTGATGTTCTCCGGCGATCTCATCGAATATCACTCGGCCTGCTATTGCGGCGACGCGCATTTGCGCGAATGGCCGCTGACGCTGAACGAGATCCGCAACTTCAATCCCAAGGCGATCGCGCCGGGCCGCGGTGATGCGCTCAACGGGGTCGCCACAGTGCGCGAAGCCATCGCGATGACGCGTGACTTTGTCACATCGCTCTATGGCGCCGCGGAAATCTCGGTCGCCAAGGGCCGCACGCTGAAGGAATCGATGGCCGCGACGCGCGAGGTGATGGATCCGAAATTCCAGGGCTTCGCCATCTACGAGCACTGCCTGCCATTCAATGTATCGCGCGCCTTCGACGAGGCCTCGGGGATCGACGATCCCGTGATCTGGACCGACAAGCGCGACCAGGAGATGTGGGCCGCCCTGCAAGGAGGAGGATAGTCATGAACATCAATACCTCGCCCGATCAGATTGTTCGCAGCACCGCCCAGGTCACGCCGGGCTACATGTCCGGCTTCGGCAACAGCTTTGAGACCGAGGCGCTGCCGGGCGCCCTTCCGATCGGGCGCAACTCGCCGCAGCGCTGCGCCTATGGCCTCTATGCCGAGCAGTTGTCCGGCTCTCCCTTCACCGCGCCGCGCGGCACCAATGAGCGGTCATGGCTCTATCGCATTCGCCCGTCGGTGAAACATTCGGGCCGTTTCGAGAAGGCCGATGTCGGCCTGTGGCGTTCGGCGCCGTGCCATGAACACGATCTGCCGATCGCGCAGTTGCGCTGGGACCCGGCCCCGATCCCGAAGGAGGACATGACTTTCCTTCAGGGCGTGCAGACCATGACCACGGCCGGCGACGTCAACACCCAGGCCGGCATGGCCGCGCATATCTATCTCATTACCAAGTCGATGGTGGACCAGCACTTCTACAATGCGGACGGCGAGCTGATGTTCGTGCTGCAGCAGGGCAATCTGCGCATCGTCACCGAGTTCGGCCGCATCGACGCCGAGCCTGGCGAGATCGTGGTGATCCCGCGCGGCGTCAAATTCCGCGTCGAGATTCCGAACGGGCCGGCGCGCGGCTATCTCTGCGAAAACTACGGCGGCGCCTTCACGCTGCCGGAGCGCGGGCCGATCGGCGCGAATTGCCTCGCCAATGCGCGCGACTTCATGACGCCGGTCGCGCACTACGAGGACAAGGACACACCGACCGAGCTTTTTGTGAAATGGGGCGGCTCGTTGTTCAAGACCCAGCTTGCCCATTCGCCGATCGACGTGGTCGCCTGGCACGGCAATTACGCGCCCTACAAATACGATCTGCGCACCTTCTCTCCCGTAGGCGCGATCGGCTTCGATCATCCCGATCCCTCGATCTTCACCGTGCTGACCTCGCCGTCGGAGACGGCGGGCACGGCGAGTATCGATTTCGTGATCTTCCCCGAGCGCTGGCTGGTCGCCGACAACACCTTCCGCCCGCCCTGGTATCACATGAACATCATGAGCGAGTTCATGGGCTTGATCTTCGGGGTCTACGACGCCAAGCCGCAGGGTTTCGTTCCGGGTGGCATCTCGCTGCACAATTGCATGCTGCCGCACGGTCCCGACCGCGACGCCTTCGAGCACGCCAGCAACGGCGAATTGAAGCCGGTGAAGCTCACGGGCACCATGGCCTTCATGTTCGAGACCCGCTACCCGCAACGCGTCACCGCGCATGCGGCGAATGCCGCGACGTTGCAGGACGACTACGCGGATTGCTGGAAGGGCCTCGCGAAGCGGTTCGATCCGAACAGGCCGTAGCGCCGCGCCACCCACTCCGTCGTCATGCCCGGGCAGAAGCGCGAAGCGCGTCTTCGCGCTAGATGTCCCCCGCATCCACGTGTTGAAACGCAGAAGAAAGATCGTGGATGGCCGGGACAAGCCCGGCCATGACGGTCTCGAGTTCGGAGAATCCCGTGTCCCATCCCAACGACCCCAGCCTCCGCTCTTTCATCGACGTCGATCCCACCTCCGATTTTTCGATCCAGAATCTGCCTTACGGGGTGTTCTCGACCGCGGCCAATCCGACGCCGCGCGTCGGCGTGGCGATCGGCAATTGCGTGCTTGATCTCTGGGAGATCGAGCAGGATTCGCGCCTCGATGTCGGGCCGCTTGGCGTGTTCTCGACGTCGTCGCTCAATCCCTTCATGGCGCTGGGACCGAAGGTCTGGACGAAGACGCGCGCGCGGGTCAGCGAGCTTTTGCGTCACGATAATCCGGAGCTGCGCGACAATGAGGAGCTGCGCAAGCAGGCCTTGGTGCCGATGCGTGATGCAAAACTGCATCTGCCGTTCGCGGTCTCGGGCTACACCGACTTCTATTCCTCGAAAGAGCACGCCACCAATGTCGGCGTCATGTTCCGCGGCAAGGACAATGCGCTGCAGCCGAACTGGCTCCATATGCCGATCGGCTATAACGGGCGCGCCTCCACCGTCGTGGTCTCCGGCACCAAGGTGAAGCGCCCGCGCGGGCAGCTGAAGCCGCCGAACGTCGAGGTGCCGAGCTTCGCCCCGTGCAAGCGGCTCGATTTTGAGCTGGAGATGGGCGCCGTGGTCGGCCAGCCCTCGCCGATGGGTGGCATGCTTAACGAGCAACAGGCCGAGGAGATGATTTTTGGTTTCGTGCTGCTCAACGACTGGAGCGCGCGCGACATCCAGCAATGGGAATATGTGCCGCTCGGTCCGTTCCTCGCCAAGGCGTTCGCGACCTCGATCAGCCCGTGGGTGGTGACGCGCGAGGCGCTGGAGCCGTTCCGGCTGAAGGGGCCCGAGCAGGAGCCGGCGCCGCTCGATTATCTCAAGCAGGATAAGCCGCAGAACTACGATCTCGAGCTCGACGTCTCCTTGCGCGCCGCCGGCGCCAACGCGCCTGCCGGCATCAGTCGCACCAACTTCAAGTACATGTACTGGTCCTCGGTGCAGCAACTGATGCACCACGCCTCCTCCGGCTGCGCCATGAATGTCGGAGATCTCCTGGGGAGCGGCACGATCTCCGGCCCGGAGAAAAACCAGCGCGGCAGTCTTCTGGAGATCTCTTGGAACGGCACCGAGCCGGTTGAATTGCCGGGTGGCATCAAGCGGTCGTTCCTGGTAGACGGCGACAGCCTCGTCATGCGCGGCTGGTGCCAGGGCGAGGGCTATCGCGTCGGTTTTGGCGAGGTCGAGGGGACAGTTTTGGTGGCGGAATAAGTTGCGCCATCCCATAAACCCGTCATTGCGAGCGTAGCGAAGCAATCCAGAATCTTTCCGCGGAGAGAATTCTGGATTGCTTCGTCGCAAGGGCTCCTCGCAATGACGGCGTGAAGAGAGCCTATCGCCTCTCAGCCGGTACGTCTTTGACTCTCGCGCAATGCGCGGCGACATCCTCCTGGCTGTACTTCAAATGCACCCGCTTGTCCGACGGCGCCTGCTTCGTCGTGCACACGCCCGGTCGCCATTCCTGCGTTGGCCTTATCGGGCGCGGCGCAAAACCGCCACCGCAGTTCGGGCAGACGTTGGAGAGTTTCGTCTCCACGCAGTCCGCACAGAACGTGCACTCATAGGAGCAGATCCGCGCATCGGTCGCGTTCGGCGGCAGGTCGCGGTCGCAATATTCGCAGTTCGGTCGAAGCTGGAGGGCCATGGCTGAGTCTCCGCAGGTCGGCCGGGATCATCGCAGATCGCGCGCGCAGCGCGAATGCCGGATTTCCCTCGATTTCAGCCGGGTTTGATTTCCTTCAGCGGCAGACGCGTGCTCTCCTTCAACCTGTCGAGCACGATCGAGGAGCGCACATGCGCTACACTCTGGTGCGGCATCAGCACGTCGTTGACGAGATTGGAGAGACCCTTGAGATCGCGCAGCACGGCTTTCAGTACATAGTCGGCGTCGCCGGTGAGCGAATAGGCCTCCTGGATCTCGTCGATTCGATTGACCAGCGTGCGGAAGCGTTTCGAGTTATCCGGCGAGTGGGTCGCCAGCGTCACCTGGATGAAGGCGATCACGCCGAAGCCGAGCGCCTCGCTGGAGAGATCGGCGTGATAGCCTGATATCACCTTCTCCTCCTCCAGCCGCATCCGCCGGCGCGAGCATTGCGAGGCCGAGAGCCCTGCGAGGTCCGCCAGTTCCTGGTTGGTGAGGCGGCCGTCGTCCTGGAGCGCGCCCAGGATCCTGAGGTCGAAGGCGTCTACCGAAATCATGCGTAATTTTTCTATTTCATGCACAGATCGTGCATATGATAGTCAAAACGCGCCCCGTTTGCACGCTCATTGCACGCCCCGTGAAGGATAGTTCATGGCAGCAGCAAATTTGGGAGAGCGCCATGGGACCGTTTCCGCACGATGCACCGCCGGCCACTGTTACCGCCGACAATCCGATGGGCACCGACGGGTTCGAGTTCGTCGAATATGCGCACCCCAATCCCGAAGAGCTGCACGCCCTGTTCAAGCTGATGGGCTATGCGCCCGTCGCGCGCCACAAGAGCAAAAAGATAACGGTCTATCGCCAGGGGGACATCAATTATCTTGTCAACGAGGAGCCCGGCAGCCACGGTTACGACTTTGTCGCCGCACACGGCCCCTGTGCCCCGTCGATGGCGTTCCGCGTGGTCGATGCGAAGAAGGCCTATGACCGCGCGATTTCGCTCGGGGCCGAACCTGCCGACGCGTCATCCGCGCAGAAGACGCTCGACGTCCCCGCGATCAAGGGCATCGGCGGCAGCCTGCTCTACTTCGTCGATCGCTACGGCGCCACGGGTTCGGCCTATGACAGCGAGTTCGAATGGCTGGGTGCGCGCGATCCGCAGCCGGTAGGCGCCGGCCTGTTCTACCTCGATCACCTCACCCACAACGTCCATCGCGGCCGCATGGACGTCTGGACCGGCTTTTACGAGAAGCTCTTCAACTTCCGCCAGATCCGCTTCTTCGACATCGAGGGCCGTGCGTCAGGCCTGTTCTCGCGCGCGCTGACCAGCCCCGACGGCAAGATCCGAATTCCGATCAACGAGGACGCCGGCGATGCCGGCCAGATCGAGGAATATCTGAATATCTACCGCGGCGAGGGCATCCAGCACATCGCCTGCGGCTGCCGCGACATCTACCGCACCATCGAAGGCCTACGCGAAGCCGGCCTGCCTTTCATGCCGGCGCCGCCCGTGACCTATTTCGAGCGGATCGACGCGCGCCTGCCGAAGCACGGCGAGGACATTGCGCGGCTTCAGACCAATGGCATCCTGATCGACGGCGAGGGTGTCGTCGAAGGCGGCCAGACCAAGGTGCTGCTGCAGATCTTCTCGGCCAACGCGATCGGCCCGATCTTCTTCGAGTTCATCCAGCGCAAGGGCGACGACGGTTTTGGCGAGGGCAATTTCAAGGCCCTGTTCGAATCGATCGAGGAAGACCAGATCCGGCGCGGGGTGTTGAAGGTGGA
Organism: Bradyrhizobium sp. LB8.2; assembly: GCF_040548035.1. Classification (NCBI taxonomy): domain Bacteria; kingdom Pseudomonadati; phylum Pseudomonadota; class Alphaproteobacteria; order Hyphomicrobiales; family Nitrobacteraceae; genus Bradyrhizobium; species Bradyrhizobium sp. LB8.2. The sequence continues at coordinate 126,842 of NZ_JBEPQV010000011.1, forward strand.
TGCGGCGTAGGCTGTCGCATCCCAACAGATGTTGTCCCGGCCTTCGCCGGGACGACATCGGAATTTGACGCAACCGCGGCCCTTATTTCTCAGCCTTCCACGCCTTCGTCACCGCGCCGATCTCCGCCCCTTCCGGCTCGCGCACCGCCGACGGCGTCCGCGAGAACCGCGGCGCCGGCGCCGGCTGCTTCACGCCGTGGCGCTCGACAAAGACCTGTCGGGCGACCATGTGCGGATGCTCGGTCGCTTCCGACATGGTCAGCACCGGCGCGAAACAGATGTCGCTGCCTTCCATGATCTTGCACCAGTCCTCACGCGTCTTGCTCTTGAACACCGCCTGCAACTTCTGCTTCAGCGCGGGCCAGGCCTTGCGGTCCATCTGCGCATCGAAATCGGCGTCTGTCAGGCCCGCATGCTCGCGCAGCAGCGCGTAGAACTGCGGCTCGATCGAGCCGATCGAGACGAAATGGCCGCAAGCGCATTCGTAGACGCCGTAGAAATGCGCGCCGCCATCGAGAAAATTCTGGTTGCGGCCTTCGGTCCAGCGGCCGAGCGTGGTCATGTCGAAGAAGAACGACATCAGCGATGCCGCGCCGTCGCACATCGCGGCATCGACGACCTGGCCCTTGCCGGACCTCGAGGCATCCAGCAGCGCCGCAAGCACGCCGACGACGAGATAGAGTGCGCCGCCCCCGAAATCGCCGACCAAATTGAGGGGCGGCACCGGCGCTTCCTTGGTGCCGATCGCGGCGAGCGCGCCGGTGATGGAGATGTAGTTGATGTCGTGGCCTGCGGCATTGGCGAGCGGGCCCTGCTGGCCCCAGCCGGTCATGCGGCCGTAGACCAGTTTTGGATTGCGCGCGAGCACAATGTCGGGGCCGAGCCCGAGCCGCTCCATCACGCCGGGGCGAAATCCCTCGACCAGCGCGTCGGCGTTTGCAAGCAGGTCGAGCACTTCCGCGATGGCCGCCTTGTCCTTGAGATCGAGCTCGATCACCTTGCGGCCGCGCCCCGCCACCGACTTCATGCTCTTCTTCGCGCCGACGCGGTCGAGGGTGACGACGTCGGCGCCCATGTCGGCCAGCATCATGCAGGCGAACGGTCCGGGGCCGATGCCCGCGAATTCGACGATGCGGAAGCCCGACAGCGGGCCAGAGGTGCGGACGGAAGAGGTGGGGGCTGGTTGATCGAGCACGTTTTTGTTTCCTCGGATCCAAGGCGCGTATTGCCGATGGTCGGCGAGCGCCGAGGCGTTCTCTGTGGGGCGAGTTAATTGGCTGATTAACTTTTCTCGCCTTCACGCCGGTGAGGCAAGCGGTTTTCATGCCGCGTGGCCAAAATAAAAACGGCGCGCACCGAAGTGCGCGCCGCGGAAAATTTGCGTCGAGGCGCTATCAGCCGGCCGCAGCCACCGCGCGTTGCGCCATCACCTTGATCAAGTTGGCGCGGTACTCGGCGGTGCCGTGGATGTCGGCCAGCAAATTGCTCGCCGAAATGCTGACGCTGTCGATCGCCGAAGGTGACCAGTTCGCCTTCAGCGCTGCTTCGATCGCGGGGACCCGCATCACGCCGCTCTCCGAAGCGCCTGTGGCGGCCACCCGAATCTCGCCCGACTTCGTCTGTGCCACGAACACGGCGGTCAGTGCGAAGCGGGAGGCCGGGTGCCGCATCTTTTCGTAGCCTGCCTTCGCCGGAACCGGGAACGACACGGCGGTGATGATCTCGCCGTCTTCCAGCGCCGTGGTGAACAGACCCTGGAAGAAATCCTCCGCCGCAATCGACCGCTTGTTGGTTTTCACGGTGGCGCCGAGCGCGAGCAGCGCGGCCGGATAATCCGCGGCGGGATCGTTGTTGGCGATCGAGCCGCCGATCGTGCCGCGATAGCGTACGGCGGGATCACCGAGCATCGACGTGAGATAGGCAATCGCAGGGATCGCCTTCTTCACATCGGCATTCTGCATGATGTCGAAATAGGTCGTGCCGGCCTTGATGGTCAGCACGTCGCCTAAGAGCTCGACGCCTTGCAGCTCCTTGATCTTGCCGAGATCGATCACGTCGGACGGGCTGGCGAGGCGCTGCTTCATGACCGGCAGCAGCGTCTGGCCGCCGGCGAGGAATTTCGCCTCGGTGCTCTTGGCGAACAGGCTGACGGCTTCGTCAACCGAGGACGCGCGATGATAAATGGTCTGGTACATCTTCGTTCCTCTCCCTTAAGCCGCGTGGATCGTGCGCCACACCCGGTCAGGGGTTGCGGGCATTTCCAGATTGTTCTTGCCGATCGCATCCGTGATCGCATTGATCACGGCCGCGGAGGCGCCGATCGCGCCGGCCTCACCGCAACCCTTGATGCCCAAGGGATTGCCCGGGCACAGCGTCGTGGTGTGGGAGAGGTTGAACGAGGGCAAATCGTCGGCACGCGGCATGGAGTAATCCATGAACGAGGCCGTGACCGGCTGGCCGTTGGCATCGTAGATCGCGTGCTCGAGCAGTGCCTGCCCAATGCCCTGGGCCAGGCCGCCATGGACCTGTCCCTCGACGATCATCGGATTGATCAGCCGGCCGAAATCGTCGGCCGCGACGAAGTTGACGAAGGTGGTCTTGCCCGTGCCGGGATCGACTTCGAGCTCGCAGATGTACGCCCCGGCGGGGAAGGTGAAGTTGGTCGGGTCGTAGAAGGCGCTTTCCTTCAAGCCCGGCTCCATTCCGTCAGGCAGGTTGTGCGCGGTGTAGGCCGCGAGCGCGACCATCGGGAAGGCGATCGCCTTGTCGGTACCGGCCACCTTGAACTCGCCGTTCTCGATGACGATGTCGCCCTCCGAGGCTTCCAGCGCATGCGCGGCGATCTTCTTGGCCTTGGACTCCATCTTCTCCATGGCCTTCAGGATCGCGGTGAGACCGACGGCTGCCGAACGCGAGCCGTAGGTGCCCATGCCGAACTGCACCTTGTCGGTATCGCCATGGACGATCGAGACCTGGCTGATCGGAACGCCGAGGCGCTCCGCGACGAGCTGGCAGAACGTCGTTTCGTGACCCTGGCCGTGGCTGTGCGATCCCGTGAGGACCTCGATGGTACCGACCGGGTTGACGCGCACCTCGGCCGATTCCCACAAGCCGACGCCGGCACCGAGACTGCCGACCGCCTTGGACGGCGCGATGCCGCAAGCCTCGATGTAGCAGGACACGCCGATGCCGCGCAGCTTGCCGTCGGCTTTCGCCTTGGCCTTGCGCCCGGCGAAGCCGGCATAATCGATCGCCTTCATCGCGGCATCGAGCGAGGCGTTAAAGTCGCCGGCGTCATAGGCCATGATGACCGGCGTCTGGTGCGGGAACTGGGTGATGAAGTTCAACCTGCGCAGCGCGGCCGGATCGACCTTCAATTGCCGCGCCGCCGTCTCCATCAGACGTTCGATCAGATAGCTCGCCTCGGGGCGGCCTGCGCCGCGATAGGCGTCGACCGGCGTGGTGTTGGTGTAAACCCCGACCACCTCGGCATGGATCGCCGGGATGTTGTACTGACCCGACAGCAGCGTCGCGTAGAGATAGGTCGGCACCGACGACGAGAACAGAGACATATAGGCGCCGAAATTGGCGTAGGTCTTCACCTTGAGGCCGGTGATCTTGTTGTTGGCGTCGAACGCCATCTCGGCATGGGTGACGTGGTCGCGGCCATGCGCATCGGTGAGGAAGGCCTCGGTGCGGTCGCCGGTCCATTTCACGGGACGGCCGACCTTCTTCGAGGCCCACAGCGCCACCATCTCTTCGGGATAGATGAAGATCTTGGAGCCGAAGCCGCCGCCGACGTCGGGCGCGATCACGCGCAGCTTGTGCTCAGGGGCGATGTTGTAGAACGCCGACAGCACGAGGCGGGCCACGTGCGGGTTCTGCGACGTCGTGTAGAGCGTGAAATGCTCCTCCGCCGAATCGTAATCGGCAATGGCCGCGCGCGGCTCCATCGCGTTCGGCGCAAGGCGGTTGTTGGTGACGTCGAGCTTCACCACGTTGGCGGCCTTGGCGATGGCGGCGTCCGCGGCGCCCTCGTCGCCGATCACCCAGTCATAGACTTGGTTGCCGGGGGCTTCGGGATGCAGCTGCGGCGCGCCGGACTTGATCGCGGCGTGGACGTCGGCGACCGCGGGCAGTTCTTCGTAGTTCACGACCACGGCTTCGGCCGCGTCGCGCGCGAGGTTCTTGCTCTCGGCGATCACGACTGCGACGGCCTGGCCGACGAAACGCACCGTCTCCGGCGCCATCGCGGGCCATGCGCCCATCTTCATCGGGCTGCCGTCCTTGGAGGTGATGGCCCAGCCGCAGATCAGGTTGCCGACCTTGTCGTCGACGATCTCTTGTCCCGTGAGCACCGCGACCACGCCCGGCATCTTCAGGGCGGCGGAGGAATCGATCCCCTTCACCTTGGCATGCGCGTGCGGGCTGCGGATGAAATGGGCGTGGGTCATGCCCTGCAATTTGATGTCGTCGACGTAGCGGCCCTTGCCGGTAATGAAACGCTTGTCTTCCTTGCGCACGACGCGCGCGCCAATGCCTTCAACACCCATGTTTGGTCCTCCCGACCGGAATTTGTTTTCACCGCGCTTTCCCTCGAAAGCGGCAGCGGTGGTTCTTATTTCGAGGCGCGCCGCTTACTCGGCCGCCTGCGAGACCTTCATGCGCCCGGCCGCATCCAGCACGGCTTTGACGATGTTGTGATAGCCGGTGCAGCGGCAGATATTGCCTTCGAGCTCGTGACGGACGGTGGTCTCGTCGAGCTCGCCACCATGACGATGCACGATGTCGATCGCCGACATGATCATGCCCGGCGTGCAATAGCCGCATTGCAGGCCGTGATTGTCGCGGAACGCGGCCTGCATCGGGTGCAGTTCGTCGCCTTTGGCGATGCCTTCGATGGTGGTGACGCTGGCGCCGTCGGCTTGGCCCGCCAGCATGGTGCAGGATTTCACCGCCTTGCCGTCCACGTGGACGACGCAGGCGCCGCACTGGCTGGTGTCGCAGCCGACATGGGTTCCGGTGAGGTTGAGGTGTTCGCGCAGCAGCTGGACCAGCAGCGTGCGGTCCTCGACGTCGACAGCAACGGCCTTGCCGTTCACCGTCAGTTTGACTGTAGACACGGTTGAAGTCCTCCCGGGATTGATTTTGATTGTTTCCAATTAGAGACAGCGACCCGGAACTTTGCAACTAGGATTTTTGGTCGCCTTCGTCATGGAAAAGTCATTGATCCAGACGGGCCTGCGTTGATTTGGGGGAAGAGTCGACGGGATCCGGAACGCCGCGCCGGGCCGACGTGGGATGCCAGCCTCTATATCCCCATGCGGGCCGCCTTGGCCGGTTGAGCCGAAAATCTGCGGGGCGCGCCGAATTTACCGCCCCTTATCGATTCTGCCTTAGTTTTGCGCAGCCAGGTCAGGGGGCGGGGCGCCACCGGATCGCGGCTGAACAGAAAATGGGGGTAGGAATGTCCGGGCGTATCGCGTCGTCCTCGAAGCGCACTATAATGCCGACCCTCAGGTTCCGGGCCAAGATCATTCTGGGTTTTGCCGCCGTGCTGGTGATCTCCGCCGGCAGCATGGCCTTCTCGTATTTTGGCTTCGAGCGGGTCTCGTCCGGGGTCGGGTCCTACCGCGCCAGCGTCACCGAGGCCGATCTCGCCCGTAATATCGACCGCGAGCTGCTCGCCTATCGCTCGGCCGTCAAATATTTCGTCGTCACCGGCAAGGAGGACGACGCCAAGGCGGCGCTGGACACCGAGGCCAACCTCAAGAACGCCATCGACCAGGCCACCAGGAGCGCCAAGAGGCCGGCGCGCCAGGAAAGCCTGGGCAAGCTCGCCAAGGAGTTTTCCAACTTCTCCGCGACCTTCGCAAAGGTCCTTCAGGCCAAGCGTGACAGCGCGCTGCTGGTGCAGAACCAGCTTACGCGCAACGCCAACCTCCTGAAATACAAGCTCGACGACATCGGCAACAACGCCTCCGATTCCGAGGCGCAGTCGATCGAGTTCGGCACCAAGCAGGTCAACGCCCAGTTCCAGACCGCGAACGCGGCGGCGACCAATTTCGTGCTGACGTCCGAGCAGGCGATTGCGACCAGCGCGCTGGCGCGGCTGAAATTCGTCGAGAACTCGCTCGGCGCGGTCTATTCCATGGACGACAAGATCGTCGCCGGCCTGAAGGAGGCCAAGGCGCTGTTAGGGGCCTATCGCGAAGCGCTGGAGAAGCTGATCGCCAACGCCAAGATGGTCGACGATCTCGTCACCGAGATGAGCGGCTCGGCCGGAGCGATCCTTCAGGGTGCCACCGCCATGAAGGCGGACCTCGTCGCCGAACAGCAGCGGCTGGAATCCGAATCGGAAGCGACCATCGGGAAGACCGAGCAACTGGTGCTGATGCTGGCCATCGGCGGCACGCTGCTCGGCGCGGTCCTCGCCTTCCTGCTCGGCACCGGCATTTCGCGTCCGATGATCGCGATGTGCAAGGCGATGCGCGAGCTTGCCTCGGGTAATTTCGACGTCGTGCTGCCGGGCCTGGGCCGCAAGGACGAGGTCGGCGAGATGGCCGGCGCGGTCGAGGAGTTCAAGGTGCAGGCCGTGGCCAAGGCCGAGCGCGACGCCGCCGCGAGCGAAGTCCAGAACAGGGAGCAGGCCGCAAGCCGCCGTTCCGAGCTGATTCGTTTCGCCGACGATTTCGAGAGCGCGGTCGGCGCCATCGTCTCCAACGTCTCGGCCTCCGCCGTGCAGCTGGAATCGGCGGCCTCGACGTTGACCCGCACCGCCGAGACCACGCAGAGCCTGTCGAGCCAGGTCGCCGACGTCTCCGAGCAGGCCTCCAGCAACATGCAGTCGGTCGCGACCGCGACGGAAGAGCTCTCGGCCTCGGTCGAAGAGATCGGCCGCCAGGTGCGCGATTCCAGCCGCATTGCCGAAGCTGCCGTGGTGCAGGCGAAGGAGACCGATGGTCGCATCGGCAAGCTCTCGCACGCCGCCCAGCAGATCGGCGAGGTCGTCAAGCTCATCACGGCGATTGCCGAGCAGACCAACCTTCTGGCGCTCAATGCCACCATCGAGGCGGCACGCGCCGGTGAAGCCGGCCGCGGCTTTGCAGTTGTCGCCAGCGAAGTGAAGTCGCTCGCGAGCCAGACCGCGAAGGCCACCGACGAGATCTCCTCGCACATCACGGGCATGCAGGGCGCGACTGCCGAATCGGTTGCGGCGATCAAGGAGATCGGCGCCACCATCGGCCAGATCTCGTCGATCTCGACGTCGATTGCGAGCGCAGTCGAGCAGCAGGGCGCGGCGACGCAAGAAATCGCGCGCAGCGTCCAGACCGTCGCACAGGGCACCCAGACCGCCGCCACCGACATCGGTCAGGTCAATCGCGGCGCCGCCGAGACCGGCTCGGCCTCGGAAGAGGTGCTGCACTCGGCCAAGACGCTGTCATCCGAAAGCACCCGGTTGCGCGCCGAGCTCGACCGCTTCATGGGGAATATCCGGGCGGCGTAGGCAGTCGCTTTTCCAATGTCGTCCTGGCGAAGCCAGACCCATTATTCAGCGAAGAGTTGCGGCGCGTGGCCGGTAACCCCGCGTCTTCGTCAAACCGCTCCGACGAGGGGAGTGATCATATGAAGACACCCCCGCGTCACCTAACCGCTAGTTGCGGCGCCACAAATTTACCGCCGCTTATCCTTTGCCCCGTAACGTGCAGAAGAGTCAGGAAGCGGGCTGCTTCCGGGCTGCGCCTGGTTTTCCGCGAATGGAATGGGGTGGGGGAATGCCCGTCAAGTCGAAGCCGAACACATCGAAGCTGCTCACCCTGCGCTTTCGCGCAAAAATCATCCTTGGCTTCGTGGCGGTGCTCGCCATCCTCGCCGTCAGCATGGCTTTCGCCTATTTCGGCTTCGAGCGGATCCAGGCCGCCGTGGCCTCCTACCGCGCCAGCGTGGCGGAAGCGGACCTTGCACGGACGGTCGATCGCGAGCTGATCAGCTACCAGGGGCTGGCGCGGGCTTATGCGCTGACCGGCGCGGCGGATGACGAGACCGCGGCCAAGGCCGCCGAACAAAATCTGAAGGCGGCGATCGCCAAGTCGACGGCCGCGACCACGGGCGCGGCGCGCCGTGAGCAGGTCGGCAGGCTCGAAGCCGAGTTCCAGCGTTTTACGAAGGTGTTCAGCGAGATCATCACGTTGACACGCGAGAACAACAAGATCGCGGCCGATGAGCTCAACAGCGTCGGCAATAAGATCCGCTTCAAGTTCGACGATCTCGCCGACACCGCCGCGCTGGCGGGGCTTGCATCCGTTCAGACCACGGCCAAGGACATCACATCGCAATACCTTGCGGTCTCTACCTCGGTCGGCGCCTTCGTCGCCAAGCCGGAGCCGAAGAGCGCCGACGGCGTGACCGCCCGCATCAAGTTTCTGGAGACCCTGCTGGTCTCGATCTATGCCAACGAGCAGAAGATCACCGACCGCGTCACCGAGATCGGCAATCTCCTGAAGCAGTACCGCACCTCGTTCGGAAAGCTGACCGAGAATGTGAAGGTCATCGTCAAGTCGAACGGGGAGATGACCAAGACGGCGGCGGCCATCCTGAAACTCTCGGGCGAGCTGCGGTCGGACCTCTCAGCCGATCAGCAGCGCATCGAGGAGAGCGCCAATGCCACCATCGGCGACACCGAGCGGACGATGCTGATGATGGCGCTCGGCGGCCTCGCCATTGGCGCCGTGTTGGCCTGGATGCTGGGCAATGGCATTTCGCGTCCGATGATCGCGATGTGCAAGGCGATGCGCGAGCTTGCCTCGGGTAATTTCGACGTCGTGCTGCCGGGCCTGGGCCGCAAGGACGAGATCGGCGAGATGGCCGGCGCGGTCGAGGAGTTCAAGATGCAGGCCGTGGCCAAGGCCGAGCGCGATGCCGCCGCGAGCGAAGTCCAGAACAGGGAGCAGGCCGCAAGCCGCCGTTCCGAGCTGATTCGCTTCGCCGACGATTTCGAGAGCGCGGTCGGCGCCATCGTCTCCAACGTCTCGGCTTCCGCCGTACAGCTGGAATCGGCGGCCTCGACGCTGACCCGCACCGCCGAGACCACGCAGAGCCTGTCGAGCCAGGTCGCCGACGTCTCCGAGCAGGCCTCCAGCAACATGCAGTCGGTCGCGACCGCGACGGAAGAGCTTTCGGCCTCGGTCGAAGAGATCGGCCGCCAGGTCCGCGATTCCAGCCGCATTGCCGAAGCTGCCGTGGTGCAGGCGAAAGAGACCGACGGTCGCATCGGCAAGCTCTCGCACGCCGCCCAGCAGATCGGGGAGGTCGTCAAGCTCATCACGGCGATTGCCGAGCAGACCAACCTTCTGGCGCTCAATGCCACCATCGAGGCGGCACGCGCCGGTGAAGCCGGCCGCGGCTTTGCAGTTGTCGCCAGCGAAGTGAAGTCGCTCGCGAGCCAGACCGCGAAGGCCACCGACGAGATCTCCTCGCACATCACGGGTATGCAGGGCGCGACTGCCGAATCGGTTGCGGCGATCAAGGAGATCGGCGCCACCATCGGCCAGATCTCGTCGATCTCGACGTCGATTGCGAGCGCAGTCGAGCAGCAGGGCGCGGCGACGCAAGAAATCGCGCGCAGCGTCCAGACCGTCGCACAGGGCACCCAGACCGCCGCCACCGACATCGGTCAGGTCAATCGCGGCGCCGCCGAGACCGGCTCGGCCTCGGAAGAGGTGCTGCACTCGGCCAAGACGCTGTCATCCGAAAGCACCCGGTTGCGCGCCGAGCTCGACCGCTTCATGGGGAATATCCGGGCGGCGTAGGGCTTCGTTACGGCAGAGCGAGCGGCGCGCTTTCCGCGCTCACTCCCTCCCGAATACCCGCTTCAGCTCCACCTTTGCTCGCTCCAGCCGCGTGCGCTGCGTCTGCGGCAGCGTCTTGCCAGCGCGGTTGATGTAGAACGTCAGCATCGACAGCGCCGAGCGATAGGCGCCGGTCTTGCGGCGCGCGCTGTGCTCGGCCGAGCGTTTCAGCGAAGTCGCGATCTTCTTCGCGCTTGTCAGCTTGAACACGCCGTGTTTGAGGTCGAGCGCGTCGCTCTCCTTCGTCACCCGCTGTGACCAGCGCTTCGGTGAGGCGCGTTTGGTGCCCTTGCGCGCCGCTGTTTTGCGAGAATGTGTCTTCCTTCTGACATGAGCCATGCGCCAACTCCTTGCGGCTCCACCGAAAACCAGCGGCGCGAACGGTCGTTCCAAGGGAACCTGCCCTCGCCGCAGACGTTGTCGCAGGTGGCAGGCGGAATGCCGCACCCCTTTGATCGGATCGACCGCGTCCACCTCCCGTGCCGGGGCGTCCATTGGTCAGATGCAACAACGCGATGGAATTGCAGCGAAGCGCAGCGCCGAATGATGGACCTGTGGTCTCCACGGCGGCTGCGGTCGATCGCATCATCGAGACCAGCATTCCCTCGCGACTCGACGCGCTGCCGTGGAGCGGCTTTCACACGCGCGTCGTGCTCGCGCTCGGCATCACCTGGATTCTGGATGGCCTCGAGGTGACGCTGGCCGGCGCGCTCTCCGGCGCGCTGAAGCAGAGTCCCACGATGCGTTTCTCCAATCTCGATCTCGGCGTTGCCAATTCCGCCTATCTTGCGGGTGCTGTGCTCGGCGCGCTCGGTTTCGGCTGGCTGACCGACCGCATCGGCCGCAAGAAGCTGTTCTTCATCACGCTTGCGCTCTATCTCTCGGCAACGGCCGCGACGGCTCTGTCATGGAACGTCGCGAGCTATGCGCTGTTTCGCTTCCTCACCGGCGCGGGCATCGGCGGCGAATACACCGCGATCAATTCGACCATCCAGGAACTGGTACCGGCGCGCTATCGCGGCTGGACCGATCTCGTCATCAATGGCAGCTTCTGGATCGGTGCTGCCATGGGCGCGGTGGCGGCCATCGTGCTGCTCGATCCCGCTGTGATCGGTCCCGATCTCGGCTGGCGTCTTGCTTATCTCATCGGCGCGGCCATCGGTCTCGTCGTGCTCTTGATGCGGATGTGGATTCCGGAGAGTCCGCGCTGGCTGATGATCCACGGTCATCCCGACCGGGCCCACAAGATCGTCGACGAGATCGAGCGCTCGGTGATCGGGCGCGACCAGGATACGAGCGACGGGCGCTTCACCAAGATCCGGCTGAAGATGCGCGATCACACGCCGATCCGGGAGGTCGTGCACACGCTGTTCTCGGTCTATCGCCAGCGGGCGATGGTCGGCCTCGTGCTGATGATCGCGCAGGCCTTCTTCTACAATGCCATCTTCTTCACCTTCGCGCTGGTGCTGACCGATTTTTACGGGATCAGCGCCGATCATGTCGGCTGGTATCTGCTCCCCTTCGCCGCCGGCAATTTCCTTGGTCCGCTGCTGCTCGGCCGGCTGTTCGATACGCTCGGCCGCCGCATCATGATCATGTTCACCTATGGCGCGTCGGGCCTGTTGCTGGCGCTGTCCGGCTATCTGTTTTCGATCGGCGCGCTGAGCGCACAGGGACAGACTATCGCCTGGATGGTGATCTTCTTCTTTGCCTCGCCCGCAGCGAGCGCCGCTTATCTCACAGTCAGCGAGACGTTCCCCCTGGAGGTCCGCGCGCTGGCGATCGCGGTCTTCTACGCGGTCGGCACCGGCATAGGCGGCGTGATCGGCCCCGCGCTATTCGGCGCGCTGATCGACACGGGATCACGCACCAGCGTGTTCGCCGGCTATTTGCTGGGGTCATTCCTGATGATCGCGGCCGCGATCGTGGCATGGCGCTATGCCGTCTCAGCGGAACGCAAATCGCTCGAAGAAATCGCGCGGCCGCTTGCATCTATGGAGTAGACTATGAAATCGGAACTGGCTGAACTGGATCAAAAGCGCACCATGGTCGACATTGAAGCGCCCGATGCGGTGCCGGTGCCTCACGCACTCGTGCCGCATCTCAACGAGACAGCGATTCTGCTCGACATCGACGGGACGCTGCTCGACCTGATGCCGACGCCGCGTGAGGTGTGGGTGCCGCCAAGCCTGTCGGAAACGCTGAACCGGCTGACGGAGCGCACGTCGGGCGCGCTGGCGATGGTCAGCGGCCGTTCGCTCAACGACATCGATCTGATCTTCGCGCCCGATGTATTTCGCGCCGTCGCCGGCCACGGCGCGGAGATGCGGCTTTCGGTGGATAACGAAGCCGATGCCGTCAGCGCGCCGCCGCTGGACAAGGAGTTGAAGCGGCGGCTCGCAGCGGTTGCCAAGCTCAGTCCCGGCATTCTGCTCGAGGACAAGGGTTATTCGCTGGCGCTGCACTACCGCCTCGCGCCGCATGCGGAGAAAGCGATCTATGAATCCGTTTCGCTGATCCGCGCCGATCTGCCCAATGCGCCGATCGAGGTGCTGCCGGGCAAGTTCGTCTGCGAGATCAAGCATTCCGGTTTCACCAAGGCGACCGGCGTGCGCGAGTTGATGACGCACGAGCCATTCAAGGGGCGCCGCCCGATCTTCATCGGCGACGACGTCACCGACGAGACCGTGTTCGCGATCATGCCCGACATGAACGGGCTCTCGTTCTCGGTGGGCCGCCGCGCCATCGGCGTCGACGGCCATTTCGATGCGCCGAACGATGTGCGCACATTCCTCGCGCGTCTGCTCGACGACACAAGATTGGAATAAGGCACCGACATCTCGAAGCCACATTTGGGCGCTCGCAATGGTTCCGGTGCGCGCGCTATTCGTGCTGCATGTCCCGGCCACCAAACCGGTTTTTGTTGAACGAAATCGGCATGTTCCCATCAGGAAAAACTGGTTCCAATGCGCGCGCCTGATTTTGGTTTCAATCCGAAGAAATGATGATCAGGAACCATATTGATGAACGGCAGTTAAATAGGGTGGAATGAACAGGAGGGGACGACCTGTGAACTTAATCGTCGTTTCAAATCGTGTTGCGCGCGGCAAACCTAACGAGCCGATGACGGGCGGGCTCGCGGCTGCGTTGCTTCCGGTCGTTGAGAATTCAGGCGCAATCTGGGTGGGTTCCTCAGGTCGCGTGCGGGATGGCCATCAAAAGGAACCGTTTGCCGAGATTGAAGCACTGGGTTCGGGTGCGATCGCAACGCTGGATCTGCCGGCGGCGCATTATGGCGGCTATTACGAAGGCTTTGCCAACTCAGCCTTGTGGCCGGCGCTGCACTCGCGCAGCGACCTGATCCGCGTCTCGCGTGATGACTATGTGAGCTATCGCGAGGTCAACGCCTTCATGGCGCGCGCCTTGATGCGCTTCCGGAAAGCACAAACGGCGTTCTGGGTGCAGGACTATCATTTCCTCGCGCTCGGCGCGGAACTGCGCCATCTCGGCGTCGATGACCCGATCGGCTTCTTCCTGCACACGCCGTGGCCGGTCGCCGCGGTGATGCAGGGCGTGCCCAATCATCGCGAGCTGATCACGGCGATGCTGGCCTACGATCTGCTCGGCTTCCAGACCAATGACGATTGCCAGAATTTTCTCGGCTATGTGGCGGGCGAACTGGGCCTCGTTGTCGAGGACGGGGTCGCGATTTCGCAGTATGGCCGAACTCGTTGCGAAGTCTTTCCGATCGGCATCGATGCCGAGAAGTTCGCGCAATACGCGGCGAAGTCGGTTTCGCATCCGGACGTGTCGCGGCTGCGCCGCAGCCTCAACGGCGAGCGGCTGGCAATCGGCGTCGACCGGCTCGACTATTCCAAGGGCCTCGTCAACCGCATCAGCGCATTCGACCGGCTCTGGACCGAGCATCCGCAGTTTGCGCGCAGCATCTCGCTGTTGCAGATCGCAAATCCCTCGCGCGGTGCGATCGAGGCCTATGGCAATCTCCAGAGCGAGGTCGCGCGTCTCGTGTCCGACGTGAACGGGCGCCACGGCGAGGCCGACTGGACACCGATCCGCTATCTCAACAAGGGATTTAGCCAGGCCGTGCTCTCGGGTCTCTACCGCACCGCGCAGATCGGCGTGGTGACGCCGCTGCATGACGGCATGAATCTGGTGGCCAAGGAATACGTCGCCGCGCAAAATCCGGCCGATCCCGGCGTGCTGGTGCTGTCGAAATTCGCCGGCGCGGCCAACGAACTCGACACTGCCCTCCTGGTCAATCCGCACGACATCGACGGCATGGCGCGCGCGATCGCGGTCGCGGCCGCGATGCCGCTCACCGAGCGCAAGATGCGCTGGGAAGCGATGATGAAGAAGCTGCGCGGCCACACCATCCAGCGATGGTCGGCGGATTTTGTCGCCCAGCTGGAGAAGTGCCGGACCGAAAAGGCCGCGGTGGCGCCGCTCGAAGCACAGCCGCCTCAGGCGTTGCGCTGGCTGAAGTCCGCGATCTCAGGTGTGCGGTTGATTTAGCTCTTGCTCGCCCGATTCTTATGGGAAGGGCCGAGGTGAGTGGCTACAGCCCTTCAGTAGCAATACGACACGCCCTCCAAAATCGCGCACTGCCGCTTGTTCGGCGCGTTCGGATCGTCCAGCGGCACCATGCCCTTGCCCTGGCCGACAAACACGCCAGGCCCGACATGCACTGAGCTTTTGTTGCCGATGATTACGCTCTGGTGCGGCGTCGAGCTCGAGCGCGTGCCGTCGGGCCAGAGGATGGCATCGCCCGAAAGCATCCCGCGCCGTCCGTCGTCGCAGCTCACGTCGACCCCTTGCCGGGTGCAGATTTGTGCAGCGGCCGGTCCGGCGACGGCGGCGGCAAGGGCCGAAATCAGGCTCATCGCGATGATGGCGTTACGGATGGTCATGGTGCTCCCGGTCGTGGTTGGGCATTTTCAAGTGAATCGTCGCACCAAACCCGCCGCCGGTTCGGCCCGTAGCGGGTTCCGAGCGCTGAGGCCGCGTCCGATATTATCTATGAAATACAAGATCTTACGGAAATTTCACCCGATTTCCCCGCGATCCCTTGCAAAATCATCGGCGCCCCTTCAAGAGAGTGCGCTCCGGAGAGATGGCCGAGTGGCTTAAGGCGCACGCTTGGAAAGCGTGTGTGCGGGAAACCGTACCGTGGGTTCGAATCCCACTCTCTCCGCCAATCGTCAAAACTAAGAAGAAAATTAGTCAGTATCGAGAAGGACCGCCGGCGGCGAAAGTCCAGGTGGCGGATTCCGGCTGGCATGTCGAGTGCGTGCTGGCAGGTGTCGTCCCTCATTGCGCGGGTAGGTGAAGCAGCCGCCTGAAATGCCGAAACATCTGCGACTGCGACTGTTCACGGTTCCAGCTCAGATGCACCGAAAGGGCCGGACTGCCATCGATGTCTATCGTGCTGAAGCGTCGGCCGGTCTCACCGACTACCGCGACATCGTCGACGATTGCTATCCCAACGCCTTCGTGCACAAGGCCTATCGCCGTTTCGATATGGCGGACCCGTATGCCAACGTGCGGCTCGATCCCAATTTCTCTAAACTGCTTTTCCGCGATCGAGCCGTGGGGCGTATGAGGCTCAAAAAGGATCAAGAACTTGTCCTTGAGGTCCGTAGCCGTCAGTTTGTCGAAAGCCGCCAACGGATCAGCAGACGGAACAAGCGCAACGAGTTTGCATGGACGCACGGGCACGCTTTCGATCAAAGGGTGAGCTACTGGAAAGATAGAAACTACACACTCTCCCTTTTGGAGGAGCAGGTAGTCGATGATCTGCTCCAACATCAGAACATCGATATGAAACTGCAGCTTCGGAAGGGCCTCGTGCATGCGGGCGATGACGTTGGGCACCACCGCACGACCCGGGCTGCCGGTGGCGCCGATTCGAAATAGTCCTCCGTCTCCGTTGACGAGGCGCTCAACCGCATTCCCTAGCTCGTCCAGCTCATCGAAGACCTTGCTTGCCAAACCCAGCAGCCGAATGGCCTCCCCCGTGGGGACAAGCCGCCCCTTGGTTCGCTTGAACAGGGTCAAACCGAGAATGTCCTCGCAACGCTGCACGATGCGCGAAACGCTGGGCTGCGTGGTGGCCAGGACTTTGGCCGCGCCATTCAAGGTGCCTGACGCCATAACCGCCCGGAACACCTCAATCTGGCGGAGGCTCAGGCGCCGCCTGTCCGCAGCGGTCTTCCTGACTTGTCCGTATTCGACGGAATCTTCACTCGTCCTGTCGGCAGTCATGTCGTCACCAACTGCTATGCCTTCAAGGCATAGAAGATGGCAAAAGCTTTCATTGTGTCAATAGGCCTGAGCAGGCTTCTCTGTTTCCAACCAACCAAAAGGAAACGGGAGGATCTCTCATGAGAAACCGCACGATTGCTGGGCTTGTGGCCTGCGCGATCTCGACTCTGGCTTCGATCGCCCACGCAGCCGATCCCGTGAAGGTCTGTGGGTTGAGGTTCACCTCGTCGGCCGCAAATTTCATTGCCGTCGAGAAAGGCTACTACGCAGACGAAGGGCTCGACATCACCCTTGCCTATTTCGATGCCGCGCAGCCTGTCGCCGTGGCCGTTTCGGCGGGCGCTTGCGATATCGGCGTCACCGGGTTCACGGCCGGCATGTATAATCTGGCCGGTCGGGGTACGTTGCGCATCATCGCAGGGGAAGCCTGGGAGGAGCGTGGCTATAAGTTCATCGGTTTCGTTGCTTCCAACGAGGCCTACGACAAAGGCCTCAGGAGCATCAGGGACTTGCCGGGCAAGCGTTTCGGGGTAACGCAGCTCGGTTCGACGTTCCACTACAATGTTGGAATGCTTACCGACAAATATGGCTGGGACAACAAGGCCGTTTCGGTCGTTCCACTGCAGTCGGTCGCCAACATGGTTGGCGCCGTCAAGTCTGGCGCGGTCGATGCTGCGGCGTTGCCATCCTTCGTTGCCAATCCGCTGAGCGCGGGAGGCGCGGTTAAACTACTTGGTTGGGTTGCGGCGGAAACACCGTGGCAGGTGTCCGGCGTCATCGCATCCAAGGACATGATCGACAAGCGCCGCAGCGTGGTCGAGCATTTCATCAAAGCCTATAAGCGCGCAACGGCCGAATACGACGCCGCATTCAATCATCTCGACGCCGGTGGCAAGCATGTCTTCGGCAAGGATGCTGAAGCGCTTTTCCCAATCATTGAAAAGTACACCAACACCTCGCGGGCCGTGGTGATGGATGGCCTGCCCTATGTCAACAAGCAGGCCAGCTACAATATCGCCAACGTCGCCGCGCAGCTCGACTGGTACAAGGCCCGCGGTTTTGTCGATGCCGGCGTCACCGTCGACAAAGTTGCCGATGCGTCCTTCGTAGAGGTCGTGAAGGAAAATTTTAAATAGCCGTCGATCCTCCCTGAGGAAGTCGAGAGAGGAAGCGAGCCATGGATCTGTCGGTTGCTGCGATCTCGCATTGGTATGGCGGCACCAATGCCCTTCAGAACGTCAGCTTTGATGTCAAAAGCGGGGAGGTGGTCTGCCTGATTGGTCCCTCGGGCTGCGGGAAATCGACCCTTTTAGGCATCATCGGAGGGCTGATCGCGCCTTCATCCGGCGAAGTCAGGCTGCGCGGGGCGCCTCCCGCGGGTTCGCTCAATCCGCTGACCTACGTGTTCCAGGATTTCGCTTTGTTGCCCTGGCGCACGGTCAGGGGAAACGTGGCCCTTGCGCTCGAAGAGCACAAGCTTCCGGCAGGCGAACTCGCCTCGCGCGTCGGCCGCGCGCTAGCGATGTGCGGGCTTTCGGACTTCGCGGAGGCCTTGCCCAGGCAACTATCGGGCGGCATGAAGCAACGTGTCGGCATTGCGCGCGCGATTGCCGTCACCCCGGCGGTGTTGCTGTTGGACGAACCCCTGTCCGCGCTAGACGCCCAGACACGTGACCTTCTGATCGAGGACTTGCTCGAGATTTTCCGGCGCGAATCCGCCACCGGCATCTGGGTGACACACAACCTCGATGAGGCGCTGAGGGTCGGAGACAAGGTCGTCGTGCTTTCGCGGAGGCCCGGCCGGCTCAAGAAGATCGTCCCAGTCGACATCCCGCGCGACCAGCGTGTGCTTCCGGAATCCGCGGCCGAAATGGCGAGACTGCACAATGAACTCTGGTCGCTGATCAAGGCAGAAGCCGTGATGGCGGATCGCGAGGTTGCCGATGTCTAGCGCACTCAAACTGGTGCAGGACGCGTCCCAGCGCAACTCCACGGGTTCTAAGGATGAAGGCCCGGAAGCGGTCGTCAGATTCCGTGGTGGCGGATTCGACCCTCGGCCGAATGCCTGGATCGGCTGGGCGGCGATCATCGGCCTTGTGGCGATCTGGCAGCTGGCAGCAGCGTCCGGATATCTTTCACCGTTGGTCCTCCCCAGCCCGGTTCAGGTCGGAAGCGCACTCCTCAAGATGGCGGCCGCCGACGATTTCACGAGCCAGGTGTCCGCTTCGCTCTCGCGCGTGGCGAGCGGATGGCTCATCGGCACGATCATGGGACTGATCGTCGGCTGCGCCATGGGTGTTTTCTCGATCGCCCGGGCCGGCGCGCTGCCCATCGTCTCCGGGCTTTATCCCATTCCAATGATCGCCATCCTGCCGTTGCTGATCGTATGGCTCGGCATCGGAGAGAGTTCCAAGACCGCCGTTATCGTCCTCGGCGTCTTCTCGCCGACCGTGATCAGCACATTCAGTGCGGTGGACAATGTTCCGCGGGGCCTGATCCGCATGGGACAAAGCTTCGGACTTTCCTGGCGCTCCATAGTGCTCAAGATCATCCTGCCTGGCTCGCTTCCCGGCGTCCTTGCCGGGTTTCGGATCACTGCGGCGATCGCGCTGATCCTTCTGGTGTCTGCCGAAATGATCGGCGCCGAATATGGCATCGGCGCGCTGATCCTGCTCGCCGGAAATCTCATGCAGACGGACCGGCTCGTTGCGGGCGTTCTCCTGCTCTCGGCGACAGGGCTGGTGATTTCCTGGCTGCTCGGCCGGCTCGAAAAGGCGCTGCTGAAATGGCGATGAACTCTGCAACTCATATCGTTTCCAAAACGTCTGGAGCCACAAGACTGGAAGCAGACATTTGCGTCGTCGGCAGCGGTGCTGCAGGTTCGATGGCGGCACTGACAGCCGCAAGACTCGGTCTCAAGACCGTCCTTGTTGAAGCGATGCCAAATGTCGGCGGGCAGTTGGTCGGGACATTGCTTGGAACGATCTGCGGGCTCTACGACAATGGACCGCAGCCACGTCGGCTCACATTCGGTCCTGTCGACGACCTGCTGAAGGACCTTTGGCAGCGCAATGCTATTCATGCGCGTCGCGCTCTGAATACGCTGGTGCTGCAATATGATGAAGCGTTGACGGGACGCTGGACCGAACGAGCGCTTCGCGACGCCGGGGTGGAACTCGTTCTCGGAGGCGTGGTCCGCAACGCCTCTATGGTGGACCGTCGGGTCACGACGCTTGATGTAGCGACCCGCTGGGGCGACCTCAAAATCTCCGCTCACGGATTCATCGATGCTTCCGGAGATTCCACCGTCGCATGGCACGCGGGACTTCCGGTGCGCGAACCCGACGAAGCACAATGGGGAACTCAGATGTTCATCATAGAAGGCTTCGAAGTTGACAAGGCCGACCTGATCGACGGGTTCAAGGTCGAGGAAGCCTTGCGGCGCCGCAGTAGCGAATTCGGTTTGCCCCGCAGGGACGGGTTCATTTTCAAATACCCCGGCCGTGATATCGCAACCGTCAACATGACGCACATCCCCAATCCCACAGAACCGATCGCCGCCGCCGAAGCGGCTTTGGCGGGCAAGGACCAAGCCGATGTGCTGATGGAATTCTTCAAATCGGAGTACCCTGAAGTTATGGCCAACGCCCGCATCCGATCTTACGGGCAGCCAGGCATTCGTCAGACACGCTGGTACGTGGCCGATCATCATCTCACCCTTGATGAAGTGCGCGGCGGCCGGCGACCGAAGGACGCGGTGGCTCGCTGCACCTGGCCCGTCGAGGCCCACAACTCCGCCGAGCGCGTCTATTGGGAAGAGTTTGAAGATCCAGACCACATGCACTATGTGCCGCTTTCCAGCATGATCCATCGCGACGCCGACAATCTCGTCGCAGCCGGGCGCTGCATCGATGGAGACACGGCGGCGCTTGCCTCGGTACGCGTGATGGGTCCATGCTTCGCGATGGGGCAGGCGGCTGCACATGCGCTAAAACTCGCTGGCGTCGGGTCCGTCCGGGACGTGTCGTTTGCAGAGCTCGAATGCGCTCTTCGCGCCAATCTGGACAACTTCGCAGTCGATCCGTGGACGGAGAGCGCGATATGAATGCGCCCGGTGCGCTCCACTCGTCATCTTACGATGTTGACCTCTACTCCGACGAGGTGATCCTCGATCCTTACGATCATTATCGAGCCATCCGCGAACTCGGCTCGGTCGTGTATCTGCCTAAGCACAATCTGTGGACCATGAGTCGCCATGCCGATGTGAAGGCTGCACTGCTGAATCACGAACTGTTTTCGAGCGCCAAGGGCGTCGCTGCCAACGATGTACTTAATACCGCCGGCCTCGGTAACACCATCACAAGCGATCCTCCTGATCACACGCGCATGCGCTCGATTATCCGCGAGCCGCTCACAGTTCCCGCGCTGCGCAAAATATCGCCATCGGTGAAGGACGAGGCTGAGGCCGTTGTCGAGCGTCTCGTCCGGCTGGGCGAATTCGAAGTCATGAGCGAACTGGCGCAATATCTACCGGTCACGATCGTCTCGCGCCTTGTCGGTCTGCCTGAGGAAGGCCGCGGCAACATGCTGAAATGGGCGGGCGCGACCTTCGACGCGCTCGGACCCATGAATGGACGTGCGCAGGCGGCCATGCCGAAGATCGAAGAGCTGCACGCCTATTGCAGGAACCCGGCGACGATCGGATCGCTGCGCCCCGATGGCTGGGCCGCCGCGATCTGGAGGGCGGCGGAACGTGGTGATATTCCGCGCGACAAATGTCCGGCCATGATGCGTGATTATATCAGCCCGAGCCTCGACACCACCATCTTTGCCACGGGGAACATCGTGCGCGCGTTCGCAAGATTTCCGGATCAATGGGACTTGGTGCGACGCGACTGGAGCCTCATATCGGGCGCGATCAATGAAGGCATTCGATGGGAGTCGCCCGTGCGCGGCTTCACCCGCGTGCTCACGCGGGATGCAGAGTTCGACGGTGTCGAGTTGCCAGCGGGCACGCGGATGTTGCTGCTTTATGCCTCTGCGAACCGGGATGAACGTGCCTGGAAAAGCCCCGAGATATTCGATGTGCGTCGCGACACACGGGACCATATCGGCTTCGGGTTCGGCCCGCATATCTGCGTCGGGATGCATCTTGCTCGTCTCGAAATCACATGCCTGTTGCAGGCGCTGGCGAAGCGCGTCACCCGTTTCGTCATCCGTGACGAGCAATGGGGCATCAACAACGCGCTGCGCGGTCTCAAGACCATGCATGTCGAGGTCATGATAGGCGAGGACCGGGAAGCCAAGCGCGATCAGCCGATTTCACTGGCCGAGCCGCTCAACCATCTCGCGGTTACCGTCGCCGGAATCGTCGAAGTCGCGAAGGACATATGGCTGGTCACATTGCGATCGGCCAATGGCTCGCCCTTGCCCGAGGCGTCGCCGGGCGCGCACATCGACGTGCACCTGCCCAACGGCTTGACTCGGCAATATTCGGTTGTACTCGGCAAGGGCGGTGCGGGCAGAATTCAGATCGGCGTGAAACGCGAGCACGCGGGCCTGGGCGGCTCAGCCTTCATTTTCGAGAAGCTGCGAGTCGGCGACGACATCCGGATATCAGGACCGCGCAACAACTTTCCGCTGGTCGAAATCGCGCGGAACAGCGTGTTCATCGCAGGCGGGATCGGCGTCACGCCCATCATCAGCATGAAGCGCCGCGCCGCGCAGCTCGGCTTGACGCATCGACTCTACTTCGCGGCTCGCGCCGAATCCGAAGTTGCGTTTCTCGATGAATTGTCGGGTGATCCGAATGTTCATCTCCACATCGACGAAGAGGCCGGCTCGGTACTCGATCTCGCAAGCATCGAGGCCGGTGCGCCGGCGGACACGCATTTCTATTGCTGCGGGCCGAAGCCGATGATGCAAGCATTCGAACGGATTTTCGCTGTCCGACCGAAGGAATGCGTGCATCTCGAATATTTCTCGGCCAGGCACGAAGCGGCGCGGAGCGGTGGCTTTGACGTCGAACTCGCCGGCAGCGGCCGCATCGTCAGGGTCGAGCCGGGCGAGCGCATCGTCGATGCGCTCCGCCGGGTCGGTGTCGAGGTGCCGGTATCGTGCGAGCAGGGTGTTTGCGGTTCATGCGAAACGCAGGTCCTCGCCGGCGAGCCGGACCACCGGGATTCTGTGTTGAGCGCCGAGGAAAAGGCCGCGAATAAATCGATGATGGTATGCTGTGGTGGCTGCAAAGGCGATCGCCTGGTTCTTGATCTGTAGGCTGGCGAGAAGTGATGAACCTTTGCGGCGTATCCGATCCTTGCCATCGCTCCAGCACCTTCGAAAAGTTCTGCGACAAGGAGCGCAAGCGGTGCCGCTGCGCTTGGTGTCCTCCATGCCCAGCACCTCAATTCCGACTCTGTGTTCGGCGTCAAGAGATCGCTCGTTGCGTCCTATGAGAGGTTCGACCGCGAATTCACTCCGTGGCGTTCCCATTTCGATTTCATCTTGACGCTAGAGGAATTCTCGGACGGCAAGACGTCGCATACCCCGCTCGTCGAGCGCGAGGCGCCATCCGGTCCGCGACACCCTTCCATCGGCGATCGTTGCCGACATGGCGATGCTATGCGGCTGCAGGCAAATGCTCCGATTGGTCGCTATCCAAATAGGGGCGTCAAAAACCCGGTCGCGACGCGGCAATCTTGGCGGTAGTGCGTTCCGTTGTTCAGCCAATACGTGGTCATGGGAAAACACCTAAAGGTTCATGAGCGTATCTCGCGCGCCTTCGGCCGCGCCGGCGCGCCATGCAGAAACGCGCCTGTACACGGGCGCGTGACCTCCATAACTTCCGCGGCGCAATTTGAGGAGACGCGACGTGGCGAAGAAAACGGCGACCAGGAAGAAAAGTGCTGCGAAGAAAGCAGCAAAGACCTCCGGCAAGACGAGCGCCGTTCGCAAAAGCGTGTTTGCGAAGGCTGCAACGAAGCCGGTCAAGAAGGCCACTCCGCGCAAATCGTCCGCACCGCGCCGTCCCAGGGGCCCGGCCTGGCAATGGTCGGCGGTCGAGACCGCAGCCGCAATCCGCTCCGGCGCCATCTCCGCGGTCGAGACCGTCGAGGCGCATCTCGAGCGGATGCGTGCCGTCAATCCGAGGCTGAACGCCGTCGTCGTCGATCTCTCGGAGGAGGCGCTGGCTGCGGCGCATGCGGCCGACAAGCAGCGCGCGAAGGGCGGCGAACTCGGCCTCCTGCACGGCGTACCGATCACGATCAAAGAGAATGTCGATTACGAAGGCCGTCCGAACTTCAACGGCGTGCCGGCGAACAAGGATCTCGTTGCGCCGTCGGATTCGCCCGTGGTGCGCAACCTGAAGAAGGCCGGCGCGGTGGTTATCGGCCTCACCAACACCCCGGAATTCTCTTTCCGCGGCTTCACCGACAATCCCTTGCACGGGCTGACGCTCAATCCCTGGGATCCTGATATCACCTGCGGTGGCTCCTCGGGCGGCGCGGGTTCGGCGGTCGCCGCCGGCATCGGCACTATCGCGCACGGCAACGACATCGGCGGCTCGCTGCGCTGGCCGGCGCATTGCAACGGCGTTGCGACCATCAAGCCGACGCAGGGACGTATTCCGGCATTCAACGCAAGCGCAACCGCCGAGCGGCCGATGCTGGCGCATCTGATGTCGGCGCAGGGGCCGCTCGCCCGCCACGTCGCCGACATCAGGCTCGCGCTGGAAGTGATGAGCCAGCGCGATCCGCGCGATCCCTGGTGGGTGCCGGCGCCGCTGGTGGGACCGAAGCCGAAGGGGCCGATCAAGGTCGCGCTCGCCAAGATTCCTGAAGACATGGACGTCGATCCGTCCGTGCGCACGGCGTTGCGTCAGGCCGCCGATCATCTGGAGCGTTCCGGCTATCGGGTCAGCGAGGTCGATGTGCCCGACATCGACGGCGTCTGGCAGACCTGGTGCGACATCATCACCAATGAGACGATGGTGTTGCAGGAGGCCGGCATGCTGAAGGTGACGTCTGAAGACTTCCACAAGGCGTGGGGCGGCATGAAGGCCAAGGCCAATGTGCTCGACCTCAAGGCCTGGATGCAGGCGACTGCCGCGCGCAACGGCCACATCCGCGCCTGGCAGCTGTTCTTCGAGGAATATCCGGTCGTGCTGGCGCCGACCACGGTGAAGCCGACGCCGGGCCCGCGTGAAGACACCGTCAGTGCCGAACGCGTGCGCGAGATCTTCTGGGGCGAGATCCGCTTCATCTCCGCGATCAACGTGCTGGGTTTGCCGGGCGCCGTGGTGCCGGTGACGCTGCACGATGGCAAGCCGATCGGCGTGCAGCTCATCGCCGGGCGCTATCGCGAGGACCTCGCGCTCGATGCGGCGGCCGCGATCGAGAAGCGGGCCGGCGTGCTCGCCCATCGGCTGTGGGAACAGATGGATTGATAGACAGCGAAGGCCTCACCTTCTCCCCTTGCAAAAGGGGAGAAGGAAACCGCTCAGCCAGCAGCGCAAAAACTCATTAATCCAATTTGACTCGAATTTTAGCCAATTCCCCAACAATCGTTAGGGTTACTTCCTCGATCTCTAGACGAATTATTGTCCGCTTTACCACCCGCCTCTAACAGAGGGACGGCGGACACCGCACATGCCTCATACAGGCCAATAAGTGCGGCCCGCTCCACGCGGAGGTGGCACGATGCGCAACGAGACGATCGCTATTCACGCCGGCTACGAGCCCGAAGCCACCACGCACGCGGTTGCCGTGCCGATCTACCAGACCGCGGCTTACGCCTTCGACAGCGCCGATCACGGCGCGGCGCTCTTCAATCTCGAGGCCGAAGGCTATCGCTACAGCCGCATCGCCAATCCGACCAGCGCGGTGCTGGAAAAGCGTATCGCCGAGCTCGAGGGCGGCGTCGGCGCGCTTGCGGTCGCGACCGGGCAGGCGGCGCTGCATTTCGCCTTCGTCAACGTCGCCGATCACGGCGGCAACATCGTTTCCATGCCGCAGCTCTACGGCACCACGCATACGCTGCTCTCGCACATCCTGCCGCGGCAGGGCATCACCGGCCGCTTTGCCGAGAGCGACAAGCCTGAGGCGGTCGAAAAGCTGATCGACGAGAACACCCGCGCCGTGTTCGCCGAAACCATCGGCAATCCCGCCGGCAATGTCTGCGATATCGAGGCGCTGGCAAAGATCGCTCACGCGCACGGTGTGCCGCTGATCGTCGACAATACGGTTGCAACCCCAATCCTGCTCAAGCCGTTCGATTACGGCGCCGACATCGCCGTGCATTCGCTGACCAAATTCCTGGGCGGCCACGGCACCACGCTCGGCGGCGCCATCGTCGATTCCGGCAACTTCCCCTGGGCCAGGTACGCGGACCGCTTCCCCGGTTACAACAAGCCGGACGCCTCGTACCACGGCCTCGTCTATGCCGAGCGCTTCGGCCGCACTGCCTATATCGAGCGCGCGCGGAGCATCTATCAACGCACCATGGGTTCGGTGCTGTCGCCGTTCAACGCCTTCCTGCTGATCCAGGGCATCGAGACCGTGGCGCTGCGCATGGAGCGCCACTGCGAGAATGCCCGCAAGGTCGCCGAATTCCTGCGTAAGGACCCGCGCGTCGCCTGGGTCAACTACACCGGTTTCCCGGACAGTCCCCATTATCCGCTGGTGCAGAAATATCTCGACGGCAACGCGTCCTCGCTGTTCACCTTTGGCATCAAGGGCGGCATGGAAGCAGGAAAGTCCTTCTACGATGCGCTGAAGCTGATCACGCGCCTGGTCAATATCGGCGATGCCAAGTCGCTGGCCTGCCATCCGGCATCGACCACGCACCGGCAGATGTCGGCGGAGCAGCAGCGGGTCGCTGGCGTCTTGCCGGAAACGATTCGTCTCTCGATCGGTATCGAACATTCCGCCGATATCATTGAGGACATCGGCCAAGCGCTGGAAAAGGCCTGCCCGTCCGCGCGCCTCCAGGCCGCGGAGTAGGCGGCGGCAGCGATGACGATCTTGATCGACAGGGATCAAGGCATATCGAGCCCGGCGCTGGTGCCGGGAGAGGGCGATCTTGCGCGCGAGCGCGGCGGCGCCGAGCTCACCATCGGCCTGATCAACAACATGCCGGATCCGGCGCTGAAGGCGACCGAGCGGCAGTTCATGAAGCTGCTCCAGGCCGCCGCGGGCCCGCGCCGCATCCGCTTCCACTGCTTCTCGCTGCCCTCGGTGAAGCGCTCGCCGGAAGCGAAGTGGCACGTCGAGAGCGAATATTCGGAACTCACCGAGCTGAGGCGCCACAAGTTCGACGGGCTGATCGTGACCGGCGCCGAGCCGGTTGCGCCCGAGCTCGACCAGGAGCCATACTGGCGCGATCTCACCGAGCTGATCGACTGGGCCAAGGTCAACACGCGCTCGACGATCTGGTCGTGCCTCGCCGCGCATGCGGCGGTGCTGCATCTCGATCGTATCGAACGGCGGCGGCTTCCGGCCAAATGTCACGGCATTTTCGACTGCAAAGCCGTGACCGGCGATCCGCTGACGCGCGCCGCGCCTGCGCCGCTCAAGGTTTCGCATTCGCGTCTCAACGAGATCGTCGAGGGCGACCTCGCGCAGGCCGGCTACCAGGTGCTGACCCGTTCGGCAAAGGTCGGCGTCGATGTCTTCGTCCGGCAATATGCCAGCCGCTTCGTGTTTTTCCAAGGCCACCCTGAATATGACGCGCTGTCGCTTCAGCGCGAATATCTGCGCGACATCGGCCGTTATCTCGCGCGCGAGCGCGACAATTATCCGCATCTGCCCGCGAGCTATTTTGACGTTGCGACCGAGGAGAAGCTTGGCCGCTTCGAGAAGCAGGCGAGGCACCAGCGCCACCCCACGCTCGGCAACGATCTGCCTGCGCTGAATTTGCGTGCCGATATCGACGCCGGCAGCGCCGCGGCGGCATTGTTTCGGAACTGGCTGCAATATCTCGGCGCCGAGGCCGACGCGTCGGTGCTCGTGCGTTAGGTCTGGACAACGGGTTCGACGTTAGGACTAACCAAGTGTGAAGCTTGCCTCAAGCAGCGAACGAATGCTTCAGTGACGGGGCGGCACAAACAGGGAAAGCGATTCGTGTGGTCGGCACTCCAGGGACGCGTGAGCAATCGGCTGGCCCGGCATTTCCGTGCCGCGCCGCACCGCCTGCCCGCGCATGCGCCCATGGTGAGCTTCACCTTCGACGACGCCCCCGATAGCGCCGCAGGCGAGGGCGCCGAGCTTCTGGAGCAGCATGGCGGCCGCGGCACGTTCTATCTCGCCGGTAGCCTGGTCGATCGCCCCTCGGACCATTGGCACGGCCTGTCAAACGACGCCGTGGTGCGGCTTCACCGCGCCGGGCACGAGATCGCCTGCCACACCTTCTCGCACCAGAGTGCGGTCAATCTCGACGAGCCCGCCATGGCCCGCGAGATCGACCGGAACCGCGGCCATTTTCGCGATATTGATTCCTCGATTACGCTGGAAAATTTCGCTTACCCCTATGGTATTGCCTCGGTCTGGCGCAAACCGCAGCTCGCCAAAACCTTCCGCTCGGCGCGCGGCATCCTTCCCGGCGTCAATCGCGACGTCATCGATCTCCAGTTCCTGCGCGCCTCGCCCCTGGTCGATTGCGAGATCGATGTTGCGGGTGTCGATCGCTATTTCGACGAGGCGGTCGACAGCGGCGGATGGCTGATCTTCTACGGTCATGACGTCGCCAACGCGCCGAGCCCGTATGGCTGCACGCCGCACCTGATGCGCCATGCGCTGCAGGCGGCCGGGAAGCGCGACATGCCGATCGTGACGGTCGCGGAAGCGCTGCGAAGGATCGGGGCGTAGCTTCTTCTTCCTTCTCCCCTTGTGGAGAGGGGACGAAGGCCCGATGCCGCGCGAATAGTCTTGTCATGACCCCAGCGGCATGCGACTGGCGTTGACCGAAATCTCAACGTCTCATCACGCCCATGTCCTCTCCCTCCACCGCTCAGCTGCCTGCGCCGGCCCAGGGCCGCGATGCGCTGTCGGTGCTGCATTCGGTGTTCGGCTTGCCCGGGTTCCGCGGCGCGCAAGGCGAGATCATCCGGCACGTCACCGACGGCGGCAATTGCCTGGTGCTGATGCCGACCGGCGGCGGCAAGTCGCTGTGCTATCAATTGCCGGCGCTGCTGCGTGAAGGCTGCGGTATCGTTGTGTCGCCCTTGATTGCACTGATGCGCGACCAGGTCGCCGGCATGCTCGAAGCCGGGGTCAACGCCGCCGCGCTGAACTCGTCGCTGACCCCGCAGGAAGCCTCCGACATCGAGCGGCGCCTGATCGCGGGCGATCTCGACCTGCTCTATGTCGCGCCGGAACGGCTGGTGACGCCGCGCTGCCTGTCGCTGCTGGCGCGGGCGAAGGTAGCGCTGTTTGCGATCGACGAGGCGCATTGCGTCTCGCAATGGGGTCACGACTTCCGCCCCGAATATGTCGGCCTCTCGATCATCGCCGAGCGCTTTCCCGGCGTGCCGCGCATCGCGCTGACCGCGACTGCGGACGAGTTGACCCGCAAGGAGATCGTCGAGCGGCTCAAGCTTGCGAACAGTCCGCAATTCGTCTCCAGTTTCGACCGGCCCAACATCCGCTACGAGATCGTCGACAAGCGCAACGCGGTGTCGCAACTGAAGGAATTCATCCGGGAGCGTCACGCGGGAGATGCGGGCGTCGTCTATTGCCTGTCCCGCAAACGGGTCGAGGAGGTTGCGGCTGCGCTCGCGGACGCCGGCATTGCGGCGCTGCCCTATCACGCCGGTCTCGACAGCAGCGTGCGCTCGCGCAACCAGGATCGCTTTCTCAACGAGGACGGCATCGTCATCGTCGCGACCGTCGCCTTCGGCATGGGCATCGACAAGCCCGACGTGCGCTTCGTCGCCCATCTCGACCTGCCCAAGAGCATCGAATCCTATTACCAGGAGACAGGCCGCGCCGGCCGCGACGGCAAGCCATCGGCCGCCTGGATGGCTTATGGCCTCTCCGACATCGTGCAGCAGCGCCGCATGATCGACGAGTCGAGCGGTTCCGACGACTTCAAGCGGGTCTCGATCGGCAAGCTCGATGCGCTGGTCGGCCTCGCCGAAACAGCGCACTGCCGGCGCCGGCGGCTGCTCGCCTATTTCGGCGAGATCGTGATGGGCGATAGCTGCGGCAATTGCGACAATTGCCTGACGCCGCCGAAAATGCGCGACGGAAAGGTGCTGGCGCAAAAACTCCTGTCCTGCGCCTACCGCACCGGCCAGCGTTTCGGCGCGATGCACCTGATCGACGTGCTGATCGGACGCCTCACCGAGAAGGTGACGCAGTTCGGCCACGACAAGCTTACGGTGTTCGGCATCGGACGCGAGCTCAACGAGAAGCAGTGGCGCACGGTGCTACGGCAGCTCGTGGCGATGGGGCACTTGCAGAGCGACAGCGAGGCTTTTGGGGCGCTCAAGCTGACTGAACAGTCACGCGGCGTGTTGCGCGGCGAGACCGAGGTGTGGCTGCGCGAGGAGGCGCCCGCCACCCGCAGCCGTGGCAGCCGCACGAAAGCCCGCCGCGGTGATCTGGCGCCGGCGGCCGACGCGTCGCAGGGGGATGTCGATCCTGAATTGCGCGCGCGGTTGCGCGCGTGGCGCTCGGACATTGCCCGCGAGCGCGGCGTGCCGGCCTATGTCGTGCTGCACGACGCCACCATCGACGGCATCGTCCGCGCATGGCCGACCACGCTGGACGAGTTGCGCAATGTGCCCGGCATCGGCGACAAGAAGCTCGAGCATTACGGCGACGAGCTGCTGCAGATTGTCAGGACGCGGTAGCCGCGCCACACCTCAGCCGTCATCCCGGACAAGCGCAGCGAAGCGGAGCGCAGATCCGAGATCCATACCGCGTGATTTATCGGTTGCGATCGGTAGGAGTACCGAGCTGCAAGTCTTCGCCAAACACCTCCCTGTAGTTATGGGTCCCGGATCTGCGCTTACGCTTGTCCGGGACGACAGCGGAGTGGAGGCGCGAGGTGCGGCCTACCTTACCCGTTCCGGAACGCATACCCGTAGCCGTTCAGCGCCGGAGCGCCGCCGAGATGGGCGTAGAGGATCTTCGCGCCCTTCTCGAAATAGCCCTTCCGCGTAAGGTCGATCAGGCCTTGCATCGACTTTCCCTCGTAGACGGGGTCGGTGATCATGGCTTCCAGACGCGCGGTGAGACGGATCGCCTCCTTGGTCTCTTCCGACGGCACGCCATAGGCGGGATAAGCGTAATCCTCGATCAGCACGACGTCGTCTGCGACGAGATCCTTGCCGAGCTCGACGAGCCTGGCCGTGTTCTGCGCGATCGAGAGCACCTGCGCCTTCGTCTGCGCCGGGGTGAAGGAGGCGTCGATGCCGATCACTTTTCGCGCGCGGCCATCGGCGGCGAAGCCGACCAGCATGCCGGCATGGGTCGAGCCAGTGACGGTGCAGACCACGATGTAGTCGAACTTGAAGCCGAGCTCGGCTTCCTGCTTGCGCACTTCTTCGGCGAAGCCGACGTAGCCGAGGCCGCCAAACTTGTGCACGGAGGCGCCGGCGGGAATCGCGTAGGGCTTGCCGCCCGCCGCCTTCACCTCGTCGATCGCCTCTTCCCAGCTCTTGCGGATGCCGATGTCGAAGCCGTCGTCGACCAGGCGCACGTCGGCGCCCATGATGCGCGACAGCATGATGTTGCCGACGCGATCATAGACGGCGTCCTCATGCGGCACCCACGCCTCCTGCACCAGGCGGCACTTCATGCCGATCTTGGCGGCGACCGCCGCGACCATGCGAGTGTGGTTGGACTGCACGCCGCCGATCGACACCAGCGTGTCGGCGTTGGAGGCGATCGCGTCGGGGATGATGTATTCGAGCTTGCGCAGCTTGTTGCCGCCATAGGCGAGGCCGGAATTGCAGTCCTCGCGCTTGGCATAGACCTCGACATTGCCGCCGAGATGCTTTGATAGCCGTTCCAGCTTCTCGATGGGGGTCGGACCGAAGGTCAGCGGATAGCGCGCGAATTCTTCGAGCATCGTCAGGTCATCCCGATTGGCGTTGGTGTCTGGAAATTGGCTACCATCGCACTGCGAAAAGGTGCTTTCAAATATTGCGTCTGTACCGCACTCTATCTTGCACAACCGGCGTCAAAGGGTGCTATTCCTTTCGAGATTGGCCCTAACGGCGGAAGTTTCTTCCATGTCCACTCGTCTCGATCGCATCGACCTTAAGATGTTGCGATTGCTGCAAAATAACGGCCGGCTCAGCAACGCCGATCTGGCGGAAACCGTCGCCATCAGCCCGGCCACCTGCCATCGACGCACCCAGCGCCTGTTCGAGCACGGCTTCATTGCCGCCGTCCGCGCCATGGTCGCGCCGAAGAAGGTGGCAAAGGGCACGCTGGTGATGGTCGGCGTCGTGCTCGACCGTTCGACGCCGGAAAGCTTTGCGATCTTCGAGCAGGCGATCACCAGGCTGAAATTCGTGCTCGACTGCCACCTCGTCGCCGGCGACTTCGACTATTTCCTCAAGATTCGCGTCGGCGACATGGAGGACTTCAACCGCATCCATGGCGAGCAACTCATCGCGCTGCCCGGCGTGCGCCAGACCCGCACTTTCTTCGTGATGAAGGAAGTCGTCGACAACGCGCCGCTGGAATTTTGAGCCATCAATTACGGGCAACGCCTGCTGTGGGCCGCGCGCGGCCCAGCTAGACGTGTACAGTGGAGCAGATAGCTCCCGCCTTCGTGCCATGCATCGGTTTTTGCGATCTCTTTCCATCCTCGTTTCTCGAGATCCTATGCCTCGCCAATGAGAGGTAGCGGGACATAGCATGGTTGTGCTGGTGTCTCTACACCACTTGCAAAATCGCACGGCCGTCACGGCAACTTCACTTGCTCCACACAACAACGTAGGTGAGTGTCAGCACTTCTCAACGAGGAGATCCCGCCGTGCGCCTTCCCATTCTCGATCCGAAAGACCTGAGTGCCGAACAGAAGCCGCTCTATGACGACATGCGAGCGGGTATCACGGACCACTTCAAGGGCTTTGTGAACATGCGCGACGACGGCGCGCTGCTCGGGCCGTGGAATCCCTGGATCCGCGAGCCGCGCTTCGGCAAGCCGGTGTGGGACCTGGTCAAGGCGATCGCGGCGAATCCGCTGCTGCCGGCGCCGGTGCGCGAGGTCGCAATCCTCGTCACCGGCTCGCATTTCCGCTCCGGCTACGAGCTCTATGCGCATGTGCTGGTCGCCGAGCAGCGCGGCCTTTCCGACGAGAAGCTCGCGACCATCGTCGCCGGACAGCGGCCGGTCGATCTCAGCAAGCAGGAGGCGGTCGCCTACGACGTGGCGTCCGCCTTGGTCAGCGGCGGCGTGCTGCCGGAACTGACCTGGCGGGCTGCGGTGAAGGAGTTCGGCGAGCACGGCGCGGCCGAGCTGTCCTATCTCGTCGGCGTCTATTGCATGGTCTCGGTCACGCTCAACACCTTCGACGTGCCGGTGCCGGAGTAGACGACGCGCCACCGAGGCGGCTAGTTGCGCACCGCGTAGAGCGGTGTGCGCAACGTCACCTGGTAGGACGGCTTCGGCAGCCAGGCGATCTGCGCGGTGATGCCAAACAGGCGGTTGTCGTTGTCGTCCATGCGGTCGAGATCGAGGCGCAGGATCGGCTGAGTGAAGGGCTCCGCCAGCGTCCGGGCCGCGACCTGCGCGCCGCCGAACGACTGCACGCCCAGGCGCCCCGTGATTTTCCAGTTGCTGGGCCATTGATAATAGCCGCCGGCATAGAGGATCGTGTTCGGCCGGATGCGGACGACCGGACTGGCAATGTCGGTGTAGGTGTATTGCACACCGGCAAGCCATCCGCGTGTTTCGTCCTCGTCGAGCGCGTAGTCGAACTCAAGGATGTTGTTGAACGAATTCGTCATGCCCTGCTCGTTGGGCACCGATTGCGTCAGGGTGGATTGCAGCGTGATTGTCGGGATCTTTCCGCCGTTCTGCTGGTAGAGATCGGCCTGCACACCGATGTTCCAGCTCGTGACGTCGAACGCCGACCAGCCGCCGCCTAGGTCCGTCGTCGAGCCGGACACGCCGCCATACAGCGACACGCGATCGCTGACGTCGACGGTCAGCGGCAGATCGACGGCAGTCGATTTCGCAGCCGGCAAGCCGCTCGGCAAGGTCGCGCCCCGGCGCGCCGCCAGCGCTTCGAATGCGGCCGACAAGGATGTGCTGCCGAAGCCGAGCCCGAGCGTGCCCGCGGGAATCGTTGCATAGATCGTGCGGAGATCGAGATAGATGTTCGGCACAGCCGGCTTTGCCGGCGCATCTTCTTCCTCGTCGGCGGCAATGGCGGCGCCTGCCGACATCGTCAGGCAAAACAGTCCCGTCGCGGCAGCCCGCAAAGCCTGAAGACGCGATCGGCTATGATAGGACACGTGACAATCCGACGCCTGACGCCCTAATGACGGAATCGCTCGATAGATGGAACGTGATCACGCGTCTGGTCAAGCATCATCCGCTAGCGGTGGACTGCGCGGTTGCGCGCGGTTACCCTACCGTGATCACATCGACACACTCGCCGGCCGGAGTGCAGGCCGGACATTGGAAGGACGACAGCCATGAACACGTCACGCCGCATCCTGCTTACTGGTCTGGCTGGCCTCGCTGTCGCTCCGAATGCCGTGGCCGCCGCAGTACCGTCGGCCGAACCTGGTGACGTGACGGTCGCAGAAGAACGCTTCGCGCGTACGATCGCAGCCGCACATGCACCCGACCTCACCTGCACACGGCAGGCCGAGCGTTATGCGGATGCGCATTGGCCTGAATATGTTGTGGCAGCGAGGGCCGTGCTCGACGCGCGCGTTTGATTCGCGCTTTTATTTCGCCACCGCCCGCCTGACCTGCTCGCCGATCTGCGACAGTACGAGCTGTGCCTGCGGCAAAATTGCGCCCATGGCGTGGAAATTGTGAACCATGCCGTCGTGGCAGACGTGCTCGACGGCGACGCCCGCGGCGAGCAGCTTGCGCGCATAGGCATTGCCCTCGTCGCGCATCGGGTCGTATTCGGCGGTGTGGATGATCGCGGTCGGCAGACCCGCGAGCCGTGTCATGCGCAGCGGCGAGATGCGGGGATCGGCGGCGTCCAAGCCCTCGGGTAGATAGTCGGCGAGGTCGGCTTCGATGGTGGCGCGATCGATCAAATGACCTTCGGCGAATTCCTCGCGAGAAGGTGAGGCCTCCTCGAAATCCAGCACCGGACAGATCAGGCATTGCGCGACGATGCTGAGGCCTGCGGTCTGCGCCGCCTCCTGGCATACGATCGCAGCGAGCGTTGCACCGGCGGAATCGCCGCCGAGCACCAGCCGCTCGGCGTCGATGCCGAGCGATGAGGCCTCGCGCGCTACCCATTCGGTCGCGGCGATCGCGTCGTCCACGGCGGCAGGAAATTTGTGCTCGGGCGCCAGCCGGTAATCGACCGAGACGAGACGGCAGTCTGTCGCATGCGCCAGCGCCGCCGCGATGCGGTCATGCGTGGCAATGCTGCCGGCAACGAGCCCGCCGCCGTGAAAGAACACGAAGCCGGGCGCGCGATCGCCGGCGCTTGCGGGTGAATAGAGGCGGTAGGGCAGCGCGCCGCCGGGACCGGGCAGCACGCCGTCCGACGTCGTCACGTCAGGTGCATCAGTGCGCGCGAACTGCATCAGCTTTGTCAATGACTGGCGCCGCGCCTCCACGCTCGGCCGGCTCCGCGCCCGCGGCGCGGCCGCAGCCATCATGGTCAACAAACGCTTTGCGAGCGGATCGAGCGGCATGGTGCTTCCGTTTCCCTTGTGGGAGAGGGTAACTCATCATTTTCCCGCAGGGAATCATTTAGAAATTGCGTCCAATAGTGGCGCTATAATACGGCACCACGCCAAGGGGAGGCCGGTCATGGCCGAGATCAAAAAGCCCATCGAATATTCGCCGAGCTGGACCTTCTTCGAGGGCAAATGGCATGACGGCAATGTGCCGATCATGGGCCCGCGGACGCATGCGGCCTGGCTCGGCTCGGTCGTGTTTGACGGCGCGCGTGCGTTCGAAGGCGTCGCGCCCGATCTCGACCGTCACGTCGCCCGCGCCAATCGATCCGCGATCAACTTCGGCCTGAAGCCGGTGGTCGATACCGGCACCTGGCTGACACTCGCAAATGAGGGCATCGCGCGCTTCGCGGCGAATGCCGAGCTCTATGTCCGTCCGATGTACTGGGCGCGGAACGGCTCGGGCGGCGGCGTGCTGTTCGATCCCGAGACCACCGATTGGTGCCTGTGCATCTACGAGGCGCCGATGCCAAAACCGGTCGGCAACGCCATCACGCTGTCGCCATTCCGCAGGCCCACCGCCGAATGCGCCCCGGTCGAGGCCAAGGCTGCCTGCCTCTATCCGAACAATTCGCGCGCGCTGGCGGAAGCCGCCTCGCGCGGCTTCCAGAACGCGCTGATGCTCGACATGCTCGGCAATGTCGCGGAGTTCGGCAATTCCAACGTGTTCATGGCCAGGGATGGCGTGGTCTGCACGCCGGTGCCGAACGGCACCTTTCTCAACGGCATCACGCGCCAGCGCGTCATCAGCCTGCTTCGTGCCGACGGCGTCACCGTGGTCGAGAAGACGCTGCGCTATGCCGACTTCCTCGCCGCCGACGAGATCTTTTCTACGGGCAATTTCGCAAAAGTCGCGCCGGTGATCCGTATCGACGACCGCGAGCTGAAGCCGGGCCCGCTCTACACACGCGCGCGCAAGCTCTATTGGGACTTTGCCCATGCGGTGAAGCTGGCGGCTTGATTCGCACTTTCCGTCGTCATGCCAGGGGCAGACTTGGCGATGGCGGGAGCTGGCTGCGCCGCTTAAACCGGCTGAACTGAAACGCCTGCGTCGAATTCCATGGCGTCTGATGCGCTTCGTTGCGCGTTTCGACCAGTTCGAACGCCGGCCCGAGCTCCGCCGCAAGGCTCGCGCTGTCATGACGCTGCACCGGCAGGCCGCTGCACTTCTCAGGGCCGCCGAGCGCAAACGTCGCAATGATGACGTGGCCGCCGGGCGCAACCGCCGACCGCAGGCGCTCGATGTAAGCGGTCCTGTCGCGGGACTCGGTCAGGAAGTGAAACGCCGCCCGATCGTGCCATAGATCGTATGTCTTCGCCGGGCGCCATGTCGTGGCGTCGGCAACGATCCAGTCGACCATTGAAGCGGCTGCGCCGATTCGCTTCCTGGCCGCGTCAAGCGCATTGGCGGAGAGATCCAGCACGGCGACGTCGCGATATCCGTCCAGCAGGAGAGCATCGACCAGCCGCGATGCGCCGCCCCCAATGTCGAGGATGGCGGCCTCGCGGTCCGGATTGGCCGCTCTGATCATCGCGAGCGAGGTCGCCGGAGTGTTCTGAAACCAGCTGACCTCGGCTTCGCCCTTGGTGGCGTAGACATTGTCCCAATGCGTGCTTCGGTCGGACATCGTGCGTCCTCCGGCTTGCCGGGGAGCCGGCGCATAAGAACGATCTACTCGTCCTTCTTCGACATCCGCTCAAGGCGTTCCTGCATGTCCTTCATCTGCTGGCGCAGATCGTCGATATTGCTGTCCTTTGGCACCTCGGGGGTCGCATCGGGGCCCGGCTCCGCGGAACCCGCGGGGCGGCCCGGAGTGGGCGCGAAAGGCTTGAACATTGAGAAGGTCTGCTGGAACAACTCCATGTTGCGGCGGACTTGTTCCTCCAGCGGCGCAAACGGAGTTCCAGACAGCGAGGTGGCGATCTGCTTGCGGAACTTTTCCTGCTCCTGAGTGAGCGACGCGATTGCCTGCTCCAGATATTTCGGCACCACCATCTGCATGCTGTCGCCGTAGAAGCGGATCAGCTGGCGCAGGAAGGTGGTTGGGAGCAGGTTCTGGCCGGCCTTGTTCTCCTGCTCGAAGATGATCTGGGCAAGCACGGAGCGGGTGATATCGTCGCCGGTCTTGGCGTCGTAGACCAGGAAATCTTCCCCGTCCTTGACCATGGAGGCGAGGTCTTCCAGCGTCACATAAGTGCTCGTCCCGGTATTATAGAGCCGGCGGTTCGCGTATTTCTTGATGGTGGTGGGTTGGTCTGATTTCGCCATGGGCTCTCACTTGCAAGCGCGGAGAACGGGAACCTGTCGGGCAATGCCGCAGGGCGGGAAGAGTACGCAACGCAACAAAATAAGCATTTTCAAAGGGGTCACGCTACCGTTTTGTGCGCCACGGTTAATCGGGCAGCAAAGACGTGCTTGCGAAAGCACCCAGAACGCTATTTTGAATGCGCTGCGGCATGAATTCGGTCGCCGGCCGATTGACTTGCCTCAACGACGTTAACAGGATGCCGTTCGAGACTGGCGAGCCGTTTCCCCAGCCCCGTCTGCCCCATTCAACCCCCAGGAGATGCCCATGTCAGACGATGTCGTTATCGTCAGCGCCGCCCGCACCCCGGTCGGAAGCTTCAACGGAGCGTTCGCGACCC
This sequence comes from Bradyrhizobium sp. LB8.2, assembly GCF_040548035.1. Classification (NCBI taxonomy): domain Bacteria; kingdom Pseudomonadati; phylum Pseudomonadota; class Alphaproteobacteria; order Hyphomicrobiales; family Nitrobacteraceae; genus Bradyrhizobium; species Bradyrhizobium sp. LB8.2. The sequence goes on from NZ_JBEPQV010000011.1 coordinate 164,517, forward strand.
TTCCCGCCCATGATCTCGGCGCGATCGCCATCAAGGCCGCGCTTGAGCGCGGTGGCATTGAGCCCGGTCGGGTTTCGGAAGTCATCATGGGCCAGATCCTGACCGCAGCTCAGGGCCAGAACCCGGCCCGCCAAGCCTCGATCATGGCCGGCATTCCCGTGGAGAGCCCGGCCTGGGGCGTCAACCAGCTCTGCGGCTCGGGCCTGCGCACGGTCGCGCTCGGCTACCAGGCGCTGCTCAACGGCGATTCCGAGATCGTGGTCGCCGGCGGCCAGGAGTCCATGAGCATGGCTCCGCACGCCCAGTACCTGCGCGGCGGCGTCAAGATGGGCGCGGTCGAGTTCATCGACACCATGATCAAGGACGGCCTGTGGGACGCCTTCAACGGCTATCACATGGGCAACACCGCCGAGAACGTTGCGCGGCAGTGGCAGATCACCCGCGCCCAGCAGGACGAGTTCGCGGTCGCCTCGCAGCAGAAGGCCGAAGCCGCGCAGAAGGCCGGTAAATTCAACGACGAGATCGTTCCCGTCACCATCAAGGGACGCAAGGGCGATGTCGTCGTCAGCGCCGACGAATATCCGCGCCATGGCGCAACGGTTGATGCGATGGCGAAGCTCCGTCCCGCCTTCGAGAAGGACGGCACGGTTACCGCGGGTTCGGCCTCCGGCATCAATGACGGCGCTGCTGTCGTGGTGCTGATGACTGCCAAGCAGGCCGCCAAGGAAGGCAAGACGCCGCTCGCGCGCATCGTGTCCTGGGCGCAGGCGGGCGTCGATCCGAAGATCATGGGCTCTGGCCCGATCCCGGCCTCGCGCGCCGCGCTGAAGAAGGCCGGCTGGAACGTCGGCGATCTCGACCTGATCGAGGCCAACGAAGCCTTCGCGGCGCAGGCCTGTGCCGTCAACAAGGACCTCGGCTGGGATACCTCCAAGGTCAACGTCAATGGCGGCGCGATCGCGATCGGCCATCCGGTCGGTGCCTCCGGCGCGCGCGTGCTGGTGACGCTGCTGCACGAAATGCAGAAGCGCGATTCGAAGAAGGGCCTTGCCACGCTGTGCATCGGCGGCGGCATGGGTATCGCGATGTGTCTGGCGCGCGACTGAAGATAGCTTACGCGTAACTGACGCGTAATTTGCGTGTGCGCTGCACACGTGACGGAGTGCGTTGCACGCGATTAAAAAGGCAGCGGTTGCAAATCAAATATTCTTCGCAACCGCGCAACCCTCGACTAAATACAAACGCCCGGCTCAACGCCGGGCGTTTTGTCCTTGATGTCCGTCCAACCAGCCGCATAATCCATCACTAAAAACGATCACTCAGAAACGTCGGAAGAGTCCAAGGGAAGGAATACGATATGGCACGAGTTGCATTGGTGACGGGTGGTACGCGGGGCATCGGAGCGGCGATCAGCAAGGCGCTGAAGGCGGCGGGGTACAAGGTCGCGGCGAGCTATGCCGGCAATGACACCGCGGCGGAGAAGTTCAAGGCCGAGACCGGCATCGCCGTCTACAAATGGGATGTCAGCAATTTCGACGCCTGCGCCGAAGGCGTGAAGAAGGTCGAGGCAGATCTCGGTCCCGTCGACGTGCTCGTCAACAATGCCGGCATCACCCGTGACACCGCCTTCCACAAGATGACGCTCGACCAGTGGAACGCCGTGATCAACACCAACCTCGGCTCGCTGTTCAACATGACGCGCCAGGTGATCGAAGGAATGCGTGCCCGTAAGTTCGGCCGCGTCATCTCGATCTCGTCGATCAACGGCCAGAAGGGCCAGTTCGGCCAGGTCAACTATTCCGCCGCAAAGGCCGGCGACATCGGCTTCACCAAGGCGCTTGCGATCGAGAACGCCAAGGGCGGCATCACCGTCAATGCGATCGCGCCGGGCTACATCAACACCGAAATGGTGCAGGCCGTGCCCAAGGACGTGCTGGAAAAGAACGTGATCCCGCAGATCCCGGTGAATCGTCTTGGCGAACCCGAGGAAATCGCGCGCGCTGTGGTGTTCCTCGCAGCTGACGAGGCCGGCTTCATCACCGGCTCGACGCTGACCATCAACGGCGGCCAGTACCACGCCTGATATGGCGTTTGGCGCAACAAAGCTATAATGAAGACGCCATGCCCGGCCTCGTGCCGGGCATCCGCGTCCTCAGAGCCCTCGATTGATGACCGCCCGCACTGCGACGCTGATCGGATTGACCGCGATCCTGATGTGGTCGCTGCTGTCAGTGATGACGGTGGCGACCGGAACGATCCCGGCGTTCCAGCTGGCCGCGATGACGTTCGCGATCGGCGGTCTGGTCGGTCTGCTCACCTGGATCGGTCGCGGCGAGGCGGCCAAAAGCCTGCGTCAGCCACTGGTCGTGTGGACCGTCGGCGTCGGCGGATTGTTCGGCTATCACGCGCTGTATTTCCTCGCACTGCGCTTCGCGCCGCCGGCTGAAGCCGGCCTGCTGAATTATCTGTGGCCGCTCCTGATCGTGCTGTTCTCGTCGTTGCTGCCAGGCGAGCGGCTTGCCGTGCATCACATCGTCGGCGCCGTGCTCGGCCTCGCCGGCACCGTGCTGCTGTTCGCCGGAAGCACCTCCGGCTTCGCGCAGGGGCAATTGCCGGGATTGGTTGCGGCCTTCATCGCAGCCTTCGTGTGGGCGACCTATTCGGTGCTGTCGCGCCGATTGAAGGCGGTGCCGACCGATGCGGTCGCGGGATTCTGCCTCGCCACCGCGGTGCTTGCCGCGCTGATGCATGGCCTGCTTGAAACCACGGTATGGCCGGACACCACGCTGCAATGGCTCTCGGTGATCGCGCTCGGCATCGGCCCCGTCGGTGCCGCCTTCTACGCCTGGGACATCGGCATGAAGCGCGGCGACATCCGCGTGCTCGGCGCCGCGTCCTACGCGACGCCGCTGCTCTCGACCGGCTTCCTCATCGCCGCCGGTTTTGCAAAAGCCAGCGCCAACATCGCCATCGCCGCGATCCTGATCGCCGGCGGCGGCCTGATCGCGGCAAAGGACATGGTGCTGCGGAAGCGGTAGCGTCATGCCGGGGCAAGCCGGAACTGTGGTGCCTTAAGGCTCCCAGCCCTTCGGCGCGAGCTCGAACTTTGCGAACTCGAAGGCGGGCGCCACGGTGCAGCCGAGCAGCGTCCACTCGCCGGTGGTCTCGGCCGTCTGCCAGGCATTCGCCGGCACGATCGCCTGCGGCCGCTCACCGCTCACAAGGTCCGTGCCGAGGCGCACTTCATGCTGCGAGCAGCCGTTATGGGCGATCCGCAGCGTCAGCGCGCCGCCGGCGTAATAGTGCCAGACCTCGACTGCATCGATGCGATGCCAGTGCGAGCGCTCGCCGCGCGCGAGCAGGAAGTAGATCAGGGTCGAACGCGACCGGCCGTTGGCGTCCGTGGTCTGGTCGCGAAACGTCTCGCGGTAATGCCCGCCCTCGGGATGCGGGCGGAGTTCGAGGCGCGCGATGATCTCGGCTGCGGTCGGCATCGATTCCCGTCAGGATTTGATCTTCAAGACTTGTTCTTGCGCTCGCGCAGCTCGCCGAACACCGCGGCGGCATCCGCGCCTTTCATGTGCAGCCTGGCTGCGACCGACGGTTCGTCGGCGCGCAGGAACACGTTTGCTCGCTTCTCCTCACCAAGCAGTGAGGGAACGGTCGGCTTGTTCTCGGCCCGCAGCTTCGCCACCTCCGCCGCGCGCGCCTGCAGCGCCGCATTGTCGGGGTCGACGGCCAGCGCGAACTTGACGTTGGATGCCGTGTATTCATGGCCGCAATAGAGATTGAAGTCGTCGGGCAGGGCACGCAGCTTCAAAAGCGAATCCCACATCATCGGATAGGTGCCCTCGAACACGCGGCCGCAGCCGATCGAGAACAGCGTGTCGGCGGCGAACAGCGCCTTCTCGGTGTCGAACACGTAGGAGATGTGGTCGAGCGTGTGGCCGGGCGTCTCCAGTACCCGCCCCAGCAAGCTGCCGACCTTGACGATTTCGGCATTGGCGACGCGCAAGTCGACGTCTGCGATCTTAGTCGTCTTGTCATGCGGCGCGACGACGCGGCAATTGTATTTCTGCTTGAGCTCGGCCACCCCGCCGACATGATCGCCATGATGATGGGTGATCAGGATGTCGGTGAGCTGCCAGCCCTCGCGCTCCAGCGCCTTCAGGATGGGACCGGCCTCCGGCGCGTCGATCGACGCCGTCGCCTTGGTTTCCACATCGTGGATCAGATAACCGAAATTGTCGTTTAAACAGGTGAAAGTACGAATTTCGGCAGCCATGTCATCTCCATCGCGCTCAGCCCCGCCAGACAAATATGGCGTTAACGTTGCGCAGGCAATGCAATATTCCGCGCGCAGGGTCCACCTCGTGCATGTTACATTGCCGTCATGACCATTGATGTCGTCGACCTCCGCGAGTTCTACTCCCGCCGCCTCGGGATTGTGGCGCGGCAAATGATCAATCGCGGCATCAGGGAGCGGTGGCCGCGTATCGAGGGCCAGCGCGTGCTCGGCTTTGGCTATCCCACGCCCTATCTCGGGTTGTTCCGCGAGGATGCGGAGCGCTGCATCGCCTTCATGCCGTCGGCGCAGGGCGTCTTGAAATGGCCGACCGGACGGCCGGCGCTCGCCTCGCTGGTGGATGAATTCTCGTTGCCGCTTCCCGACGCCGCGGTCGATCGCATCCTGCTGGTCCACGCGCTGGAAATGTCGGACGATCCGGCCGCGCTGCTGCGCGAGGCTTGGCGCGTGCTGTCGCCGTCCGGCCGGATGATCGCGGTCATCCCGAACCGGCGCGGGGTGTGGACCCGCACCGACAGCACGCCGTTCGGTCACGGCCGGCCCTATTCGCGCTCGCAGATCACCGACCTGTTGCGCCAGACCTGGTTTACCCCGACCGCATGGGGCGAGGCGCTGTTCATGCCGCCCTATGCCGGCGGCTGGGTACTGAAATCCGCACAGATGTGGGAGCGCGCTGGCGCGGCGCTGTCGCTGCCCTTCGCGGGCGTGCACATCGTCGAGGCGACCAAGCAGGTCTACCGCGCGATCCCCGCCAAGCGCGAGCGGGCGCGGCTGATTCCCTCGCTGGCGAAGCCGGTGCTGGTGCCGTCCTCGACAAGCGTGACGCGCAGCTAGAGCTCCGTTCCGGTTGCATCGGAACGGAGCTCTAGTTTCTTGTTTCGACGCGTTTTCTTGACGCGAACCGGTATCCACTTCGCTCGAAAACGCTCTAAAAAAATCGTCCCGGCAAGACCGGGACGATTCAGGTCAGAATATCTGGCGAAACGGTTGCGGCTTACTCGCCGGGGGCCACTTCGTCGCTCGAGGCCGCCGGAGCGGCTTCGCGCTCGGGGCGCGGGCCATTCGGCCGGCGGCGCCGCCGCGGAAAGCGTTCGCCGCCAGCAGCGCCTTCAAGGCCGGCGCCCGGGGCGCCGGTCAACTGCGGCTGCGGGCCGGTGATGAAGGAGGGCAGACGATCGACGTTGCCAGCCTCGGCGACGACGACGGGCTGCGGCTGGTTCTGCGGTTGCGGCTGATATTGCGGCTGCGGACGATGGTCGCGCTCGCGATGTTCGCGCGGCTGCTGGTTGTCGCGCTGATAAGGCTGGTTGTCGCGCGGCTGATGATCTCGCTGCTGATGATCTCGCTGGCCATCGCGGTCGCGCACGAAAGTCGGCTGCGGCGGCTGCGGGACGAAACCCGGCTCCTGGCCAAAATTCGAGAAATTCTCGCCGTCGTCTTCGCTGTCGTCGCCGCTGCTGTTGCTGATGGGCTCGTCGCCGCGCGGCTGCTGGTTTTGGCGGAACTGCTCCTGAGCCGTCGCGATCAGGCGAAAATAATGCTCGGCGTGCTGGTAGTAGTTCTCGGCCGCAACGGGGTCTCCGGAGGAGCGCGCGTCACGCGCGAGCTGAAGATACTTTTCAGCGACATGCGAAGCCGTGCCGCGGATCTTGATGTCGGGTCCGTTGGACTCGTAGACCCGGGTCATCGGGTTTTGGCCGCGCCGGTTATTGTTGTTGTTATTGTTGCTACTATTGTTGTTGCGGTTGCGCATCCGCTGCTTGTTCTGACCGTTTCTCATGTCCTGCCTTTAATTCCAGCCCTAAAGGTTGCACGCATCACTGATTGCTGAGAGTGACCTGATGACAGCGGTTCACATCGCTCGCGCGCACCGCACGCAAACAGATTGATCCCTGCCGATGTTCGTCGACCGTCGCGTTCAACAAAGACGCGTTCCCCACCGCCAGCATCTATCGCCAGCGAACCCATTCATATCGCCTGCCGAAACAAGCCTAGCTTTGTTGCGTAAGTCTTAAAGCTCAATATCAGGCTTTCGTTCACGTTGCGGTCGGTAAGCAGCGCAGCTCAATGGCCATCGCGCTCAACAGGACCTGCGGTTTGGAACCTTTATCGGTAGGCTCTCGCTCGAGAGACCCCGGCTTTCGCCCGTAGGTCTACGGGGCCGGCACCGATCTGTTGATCAGAAGGTAGTCGTTCCCAAGGGATATTCCAAGAGGTTTTTTGCAGCCCAATCCGGCTTTTATGGGGGCATTTTTCGGGCCGAAACCGCCCGCGGGATGCCCGCCAGATCGACCTTGGGCGAACTGTCCACCACCAACGCAGCGGCCGTCATCAAGGTTTCAATATTTCGGGCCTGGCCCTGTCCGGCCTCGACGATCAGTGCTCCGCCGGGGGCGAGACGTTCGGCGGCCTGCGGGGTCAGGGCGCGATAGGCGTCGTAACCGTCATTGCCGCCATCGAGCGCCAGATGCGGATCGTGCTCGCGCACCTCGATGCTCAGTTTCGGAATTTCGGCCGACGGGATGTAGGGCGGGTTCGAGACGATGAGGTCGAACGGGCCGCGAAGCGCCGCCGCGTAGGAGCAGGCGACGAAGCTGGCGCGGTCGGCGAAACCCAGAGCTGCGGCGTTGTCTCTGGCGGTCTTGAGCGCGGTCAAGCTGAGATCGGTGCCGACACCGAAGGCGCCGGGAATTTCGTGCAGCAGCGCGAGCAGGATAGCGCCCGATCCGGTGCCGATATCCGCGATGCGCGGGCGCTGCCCCGATATCGTGAGGCCGCGAAAGATCTCGAGCGCCAGTTCGACCACGGTCTCAGTGTCCGGCCGCGGCACCAGCGTTGCCTCGGATAGCTGGAACGGCAGGCCCCAGAATTCCCGAGCGCCGAGAATGCGGGCGACCGGCTCATGGGCGAGCCGGCGCTTCGCGGATGCTTCGAGCCGCGCGGCCTCTTCAGCTGTGAGTTGCCGGGCTGCCTGCGTGACCAAGCCGGTCAGATCAAGCCTCAGCGCAGCCCCGACGAGCAGGCGCGCATCAAGGGCGGGCTGCTCGATGCCGGCCGATTGCAGCCGTGCCGCAAGCGCGCGCCGCGCACTCTCGATGCTGTGTCCGGGTTCGAAATCGGCCGCCAATGGAACCATCCTGCCTGGCACCGTGGATAGATCGCCGGGCTTGCTTGCGTCAACGGAAACGAGCGCGTCAGATCGCGCCTCGCAGCGAAGGAGGGATCCATGGCGCCCTATGATGATCAGAACGTTTTCGCAAAGATCCTGCGCGGCGAGATACCCTGTTTCGAGGTTTTCAGGGACGAGCGCAGCCTCGCCTTCCTCGACATTATGCCGCGCTCGCCCGGACACACGCTGGTCATTCCCCGGGCGCGGGCGCGCGGCATTCTCGATATCGCGGATGACGACCTCGCCGCGGTCGCCCGAACCGCCAAGCGGATCGCGATTGCCGCGATGAAGGCCTTCGGCGCCGAAGGCATCATCCTTCAGCAGTTCAGCGAGCCGGCCAGTGGTCAGGTGGTCTTTCACCTGCACATGCACGTCATGCCGGTCAGGGCCGGAATCGAGCTGCTGCCGGCGCAGACGCGCAAGGAAGACATGGCCGTGCTCGCCGATCACGCCAGGCGAATGATCGCCGCGATCTAGACGCCGAGATAGCGCTGGAGCAGCTCCGGCTGGGCCTTGAGCTCCTGCGCCGGCCCCTCGTGCACGATGTGACCGTTGTTGATGATGTAGATCCGCGTCGCCAGCGCCAGCGTGGCCGCCAGGTTCTGCTCGACCAGCACGATGGTTTGGCCGGCGGCCGCGAGCTCGCGGCAGGCCTTGACGAGATCGTGGACGATGACGGGCGCAAGCCCCTCGAACGGCTCGTCCAGCAGCACGATCTTGGGATCGCGCACCAGCGCCCGTGCGATCGCGAGCATCTGCTGCTCGCCGCCGGAGAGCTCGGTGCCGCGGTTGTTGCGCCGCTCCTTCAGCCGCGGAAACATTTCGTAGATGCGCTGGAGCGGCCAGCGTTTCGGCGCAGTGATCCCGGCGAGGATGATATTCTCCTCCACCGACAGGCCGCCGAAGATGCGGCGTTCCTCGTGCACGAGCTGCATGCCGGCCTGCGCGATTCTGTGGCTCTTGCGCCCGGCGATGTCGATGCCGTCGAACTTCACGCTGCCGCTGCGGGGCGTCACGACGCCCATCAGGCTCTTCAGCGTGGTGCTCTTGCCGGCGCCGTTGCGGCCCAGCAACGCCACCACCTCATGACGCTCCACATGCATGGCGACGTCGAACAGGATGTGGGAGTCCCCGTAATAGCTGTTCAGGCCGTTGACCTCGATCAGGCTCATGCGGCGATCTCTCCGTGAACACCGCCGAGATAGGCTTCCTGCACGGCGGCGTTGGACTTGATTTCCTCGGGCGTGCCGTCGAGCAGCACCTTGCCTTCCTGGAGCACTGTCACGCGCTCGACCAGTTCGAACAGCGAATCCATGTCGTGGTCGATGATGATCATGGTGCGCCCGCGCGCGATCGATTTGAGCAGCTTGACGGTCTCGACCCGCTCGCGCGGGCTCATGCCGGCAAGCGGCTCGTCGAGCAGCAGCAGGCGCGGCGACGTCGCGAGCGCGAGCCCGATCTCCAGCCTGCGCTTCTCGCCATAGGCGAGCTCCGATACGGGCGTATCAGCACGGCGGGTCAGGTTGACGAGGGCAAGCGTGTGCTCCACCTGTTCCGTCAGGCCCTTGACGCCGGAGAGCTTGCGGAACAGGTCGAGCCGGAATTTTCCGCGCAGCTCGGCGAGCGCGGCGATCGTCAGGTTCTGCCGTACCGTCAATCCGGTGAAGAGCTGGTTGACCTGGTAGCTTTTGGTCAGTCCGAGCTGGCAAACCTCGGTGACCCTCAATCCCGTGATGTCGCGCCCCTCGAACACGATCTGGCCGGAGGTCGGCGCGATCTCGCAGGTCAGCATCTTGAAGAAGGTCGATTTGCCGGCGCCGTTGGGACCGATGATCCCGCGCAGCTCGCCCTGATTGACGGTGAAATCGATGTCGCTATTGGCAACGAGGCCGCCATAGCGCTTGGTCAGGCCGGTGGCTTTCAGGATCGGTCCGGAATAGGCGGGTTGCTTGGCCTCCTTGGCCTGCTTCGGCGCCGGTGCGGGTTGCTGCGCGGCCTCAGCGTCAGCGGCCTCTTGCTCTATCTCCGCGTCCGTCCGCTTTTGCTTGCCCGAGACAAGGCGGTAGAGATCGGCAAGACCGCCGATGATGCCGCCGCGCAGGAAGCAGACCAGCAGCACGAACACGACACCCAGCACCAGCTTCCAGGCTGCGCCGAGACCCAGCGCGGATTGGAGGAAATCCTGAAGGAAGAGCCAAACAGTTGCGCCGACCAGCGGTCCGAACAGCGTGCCCCGGCCGCCGATGGCCGTCTGCATCACGAGCTGGCCGGAGGTATCGAAGGTGAAGGCGTCGGGCGGCATGAAGGCCTGGAGCACGCCGAGCAGGCCGCCGGCGAAGCCCGCATAAGCGGCTGCGATCACGAAGGCGGTCAGCTTGTAGCCGTGGATGTTGTGGCCGACCGCGGTGGCGCGCAGCGGATTGTCGCGGATCGCGCTGAAGATGGCGCCGACCGGCGAGCGTACGATCCTGAGCGCAATGACGACGCCGACGAAATAGCACAGCGCGATGAACTGATAGAGCGACCAGCCATTGGTGAAGTGGATGGTGGTGAAGCCGAGATTGAAGCTCGGCGTCGGCACGCCGGGCAGGCCATTCTCGCCGCCGGTGAAGTCGGAGAGCGGATTGAACTCGACGAAGAAGAACACTTCCGCGATCGCCACGGTGATCATGGCGAAATAGATGCCGGTGCGGCGCAACGCGATCAGACCGATCAGATAGCCGGTCGCAGCGGCTGCGATCATGCCGATGATTAGCGCGCCCAGCACGTTGCCGAAGCCGGCGCGGGTCAGGAGGTAGGCGGCGACGAAGCCGCCGGTGCCGTAGAAGGCGGACTGACCGAACGACAGCAAGCCGGTGAACCCGAACAGGATGTCGAAGCCGAGCCCGAACAGGCCCCAGACCAGGATCCGGTTCACGGTGTTCGGCGCGAAGCCGAGATGGGGCAGCACGAAGGGGGCTGCGATCAAGCCGATCGCAGTCAGGGCTTCGATCAGGAACGGGCGTTGCTTGAGCATCAGGAAATCGCTTACTCGCGGCCCTGGACGCCGAGCAGGCCATGCGGTCGCACCACGAGTACGAGCGCCATCGCTGCAAACAGCATCACATAGGCATAGCCGGGGTTGAACATGGAGGTGACGCTGATGATCTCGCCGGCGATCAGGCCGCCGAGGATCGCGCCCGGGAAAGAGCCAACACCGCCGATCACCACCACCACGAAAGTCTGGACCAGGATGTCGTCACCGATGCCCGGTGTCAGCGACGCCACCGGCGCGTTGACGATGCCGGCAAAGCCGGCGGCCATTGCGCCAATGCCGAACACGACCATGAAGACGCGGTAGACGTTGATGCCGAGCGAGTCGACCATCACCGAATCCTCGATGCCGGCGCGCACGATCATGCCGAGCCGGGTCCGGTAGAGGATGATGAACAGTGCGCCGAGCGCGATCGCGACGATGCCGACCACGGCGAGGCGGTAGGTCGGATAGAACATGAAGCCGAGATTGGTAATGCCCTGGAACAGCGCCGGCGGCGGCACCAGCTGCGACTGGCTCGAGAAGATCAGGCGCACCAGCTCGACGAAGCAGATGCCGAGCCCGAAGGTCACGAGCAGCTGATCCTCATGGGGGCGGTGATAGAAATGGCGGATGATGACGCGTTCCATGAGGACGCCGAGCAGCATCACGAACAGTGAGCCCGCGATGACGGCGAGAATGAACGACTCCGTGTACTGGTAGGCGACGAAGCCGGCATAGCCGCCGATCATGAACATCGCGCCATGCGCGAGGTTGAGCACGCCGAGCGTGCCGTAGATGATGGTCAGGCCGGAGCTGATCAGCGCGAGCAGGGCGCCGAGCGCGAGCCCGTTGAAAAGCTGCGAAACGAGATTGGGCCAATTAATCATGCAACGATCGCTATTGTAACACGCGAAGGGGCGCATCAAAAAAGGTGACGCCGCAGGTCCAGAGTGCAGCCCGCGGCGTCACAGGGGTTAGTGCGGGCTCAGGTGTAGTCGCCGAGATGGCACCCGAACGCGTCCGGCTTCTGCATCAGGCCTTCGCCCGGGACGATTTCGACGACGTCGTACCAGTCTTCCTTGTTCTTCATGTCCTTCTGCTGCTTGCCCTTGACGATGATCACGGGGCGGACACATTGGTGATCTTCGGGGCGGTAATGCACGTCGCCAACCAGCGAGGGGATGGTTTCGCCCTTCTCGTAGGCCTTGATCACGTCGGGCGGGCTGAAGCTGCCGGCCTGCTCGCACATGTGGGCCCAATGCGCGAAGCTGACATAGGCGTTCTCCGCGCCCCATTCCGGCTTGTAGCCGTACTTCTTCTCGAAGGCTTCGTTGAACATCTTGGCCAGCGGGAACTTGTCCTCGATCGTCCACCAATAGTCGGTGGCGGCGTAGACGCCCTGCATCAGGCCGCCGGTTTCGCGCGCGATGAAAGGCACCTGGTAGGGAACGACCAGCTTCATCTTGTCGAGCACGCCGAACTGCTTGGCTTGCTGGGTCGACAGCACGGCGTCGTGGCCCCAGTTGACGTTGATCAGGACGTCGGCGCCGGAGTTCGCGACGTTGAGCAGATAGGAGGAATAATCAGGCGCGCCGAGCGGCGCGACCTGGTTGGTCACGGTGGTCCAGCCCGCGGTCGCGAGGAAGTCCTGCATGGATTTGGTGACGGTGTGGCCGTAGGTGTAGTCAGGCGTCAGATACGCCGCCTTCTTGCCCTTGCCGAACTCCCGTACCATCACCGGGCCGATCGCCGCAGCTGCGGTCTGGCCGAAGAAGTTCTGGCGGAAGCCGTAGCGAACGCAATCCTTGCCGGTGGTGTCGTTCGAGCCGGAAATGCCGCACACGAACAGCACGTGCTCACGCTGGGCGAGCTTGTTGAGCGCGACCGCGACGGCGCTGGACGTGCCGCCTGTGATCATGATCGCCTTGTTCTCGCTGATGAAGCGCTGCTGCGCCTGTACCGCCTCGTTCGGCTTGGCCGCGGAATCGGCGACGCCGAACTTCAGCTCTTTGCCGAGCACGCCCTTGCTGGTCTTGGGCGATATCTTCTTGATCAGATCATGGCCGCTGTTGATGTGCTCGATCGCGAGCTGATAGCCCTTGAGTTCGTCCTCGCCCTGCACGGCGTAGGTGCCGGTGCGCGGCACCGAGATGCCGATGAAGGCGGTGGAACCCGAGACCCCCGCGGGGTAGGACCCGATCGCCGGCTTGTCCTCGGCAAACGCCGGCATCCCGGGCAGAACCGCGCCGCCGATGAGACCCGCGGTGGTCTGAAGCAGGCCACGGCGCGAGAGGCCGCGGCGGATGAGATTGTCAGTCATGATTGTTTCCTCCGAACATTTGTTCTTGTTTGCAGGCGCGAACACGACCTGTCCGGCGCCGCCGACCTCGCTGGCCTGCTGCGCCGGGCACGTCACGTCCGCGTGTAGCTCTTGGACGTAGACATTGCTTGTGAACGCCTTCTGTCAATTTCGTCTTTGGTCGAATAACGAAAATTATCTCGTGAAAACATATCGGATCACGATATATATTAGTCTTTGTGAGTACGAGACTGGCGGGTTCGACGAGAGAAATGGCGCGGCAGACGACAGTGACAGGTGCCCGGAAGCGACAGTCCTGGCCGCAAGGAGCGGAGCGGCCGGAGGCGGCGTGGCCGGCGGAAGAGGTCAACGGCCAGCGGGCGACACCGCAGTCCGGCGATGCCTCGCGCCTGCCCGATCCGCGCCGGCGCGGGCCCATCGTCGGCCCCGTTCAGGCGAAGCGCGTACCTGGCCCGATGAAGAAGCTGAGCGTGCGTGCCCAGAACGTTCTCAAGGAGCTCGCGGTCGAGCTCACTGCCGAGCAGCCGCCGAAGGGGAATTGGTCGCCCTCGCGCGAACTGCTGCGCGCGCTGACGGCTGAACGCCTCGCGACCGCGCGCAATTGCGGTCCTCACACGATGCGGGAGATCGTCGACTGGGCGCAGGGCTGTGGCGTGACCATCAAGCCGGTGATCCCGCACGGCGGCTCGTTGTCGCAGATGTGGGCGGAGTTGATTACCAATGCATCCGTCGGTGCCTTGACCAGCGCCGAGATTGCCAGCGCGCTCCAGCGCTCGATCCGGCGAAAGAGCGTCCGCATCCCGATTGCGTTTCAGGTCATCCTGGTGAAGATCCTGCTGTCCAACTTCGAATAGGGCGGCGATATTTGTGTATTCGCGGCGCCGGTCGGTTGGTTCCGCCTGGCCGTCCTTGCTAGTCTCGGTGAGGCCGCTCGTTCTATCGGCCGGCTCGACGTCGCAGGCAGGATATGGCTCCATCGAAGCGGCAGACGACACGCCCGGCGCGTGCTGTGTCCACAAAGGGCGGCGCGATGCGTGAGGCCGACTACGCGGCGCTTGCGCAGTTCCGCTATCAAATCCGGAGTTTCCTGGCGTTCAGTGAGGCGGCCGCACACCTGCAGGGATTGACGCCGCAGCAGCATCAGGCGCTGCTTGGTATCAAGGGCTTTGTCCGTCCGGGTCCCGCGACCGTCGGTGACGTCGCGCGATTTCTGCTGATACGACACCACTCGGCCGGCGAGCTGATCAACCGCATGGCGAAGCTGGGACTGGTCGGCCGGGTCACTGACCCCGAGGACGCCAGGCGTGTTCATCTCAGGCTGACGAGGAAAGGCGAGCAGAAACTCCAGGCGCTCTCAAGGAAAAATCTCGAGGAGCTCCGTCGCGCCGCGAGCCCGGCGTTGAGTCGCTTGTTGAAATCATTCCGGCAATCGAGCCAGTCCTGAGCGGGGGACTTCGGCCGATCAGGCCGCGGCGCCGGTCACGCCGCCGCGCCTTGGGCGGCGAGCTGCGCGGCCTGGTGCTCGGTGGTCAGTGCGTCGATCAGTTCCCCGATCGCTTCTCCGGCAATCACCTGCGGCAGCTTGTACAGCGTCAAATTGATGCGGTGATCGGTGACGCGTCCTTGCGGAAAATTGTAGGTGCGAATGCGCTCGCTGCGATCTCCGGACCCGACCTTCTCCTTGCGCTCGGCCGAGCGGGCGGCATCGACGCGCTGCTGCTCGGCGTCGTAGATGCGCGAGCGCAGGATGTTCATGGCGGAGGCGCGATTCTTGTGCTGCGAGCGGCTGTCCTGCATCATCACGACGATGCCGGTCGGGATGTGGGTGATGCGGATCGCCGATTCCGTCTTGTTGACGTGCTGGCCGCCGGCGCCTCCCGCGCGCATGGTCTCGATGCGCAAATCGTCGTTCTTGATGTCGATGTCGACCTCCTCGACCTCCGGCATCACGGCGACGGTCGCGGCGGATGTGTGAATGCGCCCCTGCGTCTCGGTGTCGGGCACGCGCTGCACGCGATGTACGCCGGATTCGAATTTCAGCTTCGAGAACGCGCCGCGGCCCTGCACCTCGGCGATGATTTCCTTGTATCCGCCGACGCTGCCTTCGCTCGCCGAGATCACCTCGACCTTCCAGCCCTGAAGGCTCGCGAACCGCTCGTACATCCGGAACAGATCGCCGGCGAACAGCGAGGCCTCGTCGCCGCCGGTGCCGGCGCGGATTTCCAGCACCACGTTGCGGTCGTCCATGGCGTCCTTGGGCAGCAGAGCGAGGCGGATATTCTGGACCAGGTCCTCGATCTTTGGCGTCAACTCACCGCGCTCGGCTTCCGCCATGCCGCGCATCTCGGGATCGGTCGCGGGATCGGCGATCAGTGCCTCGGTGTCGGCGAGCTCCTTGACGGCCGAACGATAGGCCTTGACCGCTTCGATCAGTGGCGTGAGCTCGGCGAGTTCACGCGTGATCTGCACATAGCGTTCGGAGGCGAGCTGACCGAGCGATTCGGCCTCGAGCGAGGCGTGATGCGCGAGCAGGACGTCCAGTTTGGCTTCGGGCAGTGACGACATCGGTTCAGTCTCAAGATGCGGAAAAGGGCGAGGCGGCAGGAAGGGGCGACAGGCCCGCTACAACGCCAGGCCTTCGGCCTCGGCAAACTCCGTCAGCTTCTGCCGGATCGAGACGCTCCCGGCGGGGGCGTCCAGCAAGGGGCCGAGCATCGCTTCGGCCTTCTTGGCGTCGAGATCGATCACCATCGCCTTGACCGGGCCAAGCGCGGTCGCCGAAAGCGATAGCGAGCGGTAGCCCATCGCGATCAGCGCCAGCGCGCCGATCGGCTTCGACGCCATCTCGCCGCAGAGCGACAGCGATTTCTTTGCCGCTTGCGACTTGCGCGCGATGTCGCGCAACGCACGCAGGATCGGCGCCGACATGGTGTCGAAGCGCCCGGCGACCTTTGCGTTGCCGCGGTCGACCGCGAACAGGAACTGGAACAGATCGTTGGAGCCGACCGAAATGAAGTCGACCTTCTTCAGAAGCTCGTCGAGCTGATAGAGCAGCGCCGGCACCTCGACCATGGTGCCGATGTCGATCCGCTCCGGCAGGGTGTGGCCATGCTGGCGCAGATAGGTCAGCTCGCGTTCGACCAGCGCCTTCGCCGAATCGAATTCGCCGACCTCCGAGATCATCGGGAACATGATGCGCAGCGCACGGCCGCCGCCGGCGCGCAGCAGCGCGCGGATCTGGCCGCGCAACAGGCCGGGACGGTCGAGCCCGAGCCGGATCGCGCGCCACCCGAGCGCGGGATTCTCCTCGATCACCGCTTCCATATAAGGCAGCGCCTTGTCGCCGCCGATGTCGAGGGTGCGGAACGTGACGGGTTTGGTGCCGGCGGCATCCAGCACGGTACGATAGAGCGCGAGTTGGTCGCTGGTGCGCGGCAGGCTCTGGCCGACCATGAATTGCAGCTCGGTGCGGAACAGGCCGATGCCGGCGCTGCCGGTGTCCTCGATATGCGGCAGGTCGATGGCGAGACCCGCATTGATCATCAGCTCGACCTTCTGGCCGTCTTTGGTGACGCAGGGCAGGTCGCGCAGCGCCAGATATTGCGCCTGGCGGCGGGCGCGGAAGCGCACGCGCTCGGCGAAGGCGGCCTCGACCTCCTGCGACGGACGGACATAGATCGAGCCGGAAGTGCCGTCGACGATGATGGCGTCGCCGGGATCGGCGATACCAGGTGCGTTCGGCACTTCGCCGACCGCGGGAATGCCGAGCGCACGCGCCACGATCGAGACGTGGGAATTGGCGGTGCCTTCCTCCAGCACGATGCCGCGCAGGCGCTTGCGGTCGTAGTCGAGCAGCGCCGCCGGGCCCATCGCGCGCGCGATGACGATGGCGTTGTCGGGCAATTGTTCACGTGAAGGCGCGTGATCCTGGCCGACCAGCTGCCGCATCAGGCGATAGCCGAGATCCTCGAGATCATGCAGCCGGTCGCGCAAATAGGGATCGGTCGAGCGCAGCATGCGCGCGCGGGTGTCGGACTGCACGCGCTCGACGGCGGCTTCCGCCGTGAGGCCGGTGGCGACCGCCTCGTGCAGCTTGTGCGACCAGCCCTGGTCGTTGGCGAACATGCGGTAAGCTTCCAGCACCTCGCGATGCTCGCCGCCCTCGGCGACGTCGCCGCGCTCCAGCATGCGATCGAGGTCGGCGCGCAGCTTAGCGAGCGCGGTGTCGAGCCGTTTGATCTCCTTGGGCAGGTCCTCGGCGATGTAGTCCTTGATGACGACGCGCGGCTCGTGCAGCACGACGTGGCCGAGCGCGATGCCTTCCGACAGGATGGCGCCGACCTTCTGCGCCGAATGGCGCGCGGCGGGCTCCTGGCCGGGCTGGGCCAGCGCGGACAGCTCGCCGGAGGCGATCAGCTCCGCCAGCACCATCGCGGTGGTCTGGAGCGCCTCGAGCTCCTCCTCGACATAATTGCGCTTGGCGCGGTTCTGCACCACCAGCACGCCGAGCGTGTTGCCGGCGCGCAGGACCGGCACGCCGAGGAAGGAGTGATAGATTTCTTCGCCGGTCTCGGGGCGGAACGAGAACGCCGGGTGGCTCTGTGCGTCGTTCAGATTGAGCGGGGTCGCCTCGCTGGCGACGAGCCCGACCAGGCCCTCATGGGCCGTCAGCACGGTGTGGTGCACCGCCTCGCGGTTGAGGCCTTCAGTGGCATAGAGCTCGAGCGTGTTGTCGACGCGCAGCACATAGACCGAGCACACCTCGGCCACCATATTGGCGGCGATCAGCACCACGATCTTGTCCAGCCGCTCCTGGGCCGAGACCTGCTCCGCCATGGTTTCGCGGAGCCGTCTCAACAAGACGCGGGGACCTCCCGACGCGCTCCGCATGTGCCGTCAACCCTCCACCGTCTGCCGGGGCCGAAGGGCCCGCGGCGGCTCGCCCAGAAATCCAGAAAAACAACGAATTTGCTCGTCCGGCGCCGGCCCAGCCGATCCGCTGGAGCCGTCACCTGAGCCGAATCAGCACCGCCTCAACTGGGGCACAGTTTGCGGCAGCCCACCCTCTTCGCCGTATAGCGAATTAGGGCTTGTTTTGCCAAGCAAAACGCCTGCCAAACGCGAAGGTGTGTACACCTTCGCGTTTGCTGCGACCGCTAAGAGAAAATTAGCCTATGTCTGATCGAGACCGTAGAGCGTGTGCAGGGTCCGCACCGCAAGCTCGGTATAGGCGGTATCGATCAGGACGGAGAATTTAATCTCGGAGGTTGTAATGGCCCGGATGTTGATATTCCGTCCGGCGAGGGCCGAAAATGCCTGGGCGGCGACGCCGGCATGGCTGCGCATGCCGCTGCCGATCACCGAGATCTTGGCGACGTCGGTGGCGGTGTCGAGCCGGGCATAATTGATCTGGCTCTTGGCCGCGGTGATCGTCTCCTTGGCCCTTGTGTAGTCGGCAGCCGGGACCGTGAAGGTGAGGTCGGTGGTCTTGCCGTCCTCGGAGACGTTCTGCACGATCATGTCGACGTTGATGTTGGCATCCGCGAGCGGGCCGAAGATCGACGCCGCAACGCCGGGCTTGTCTTCGATCTGGCGTACCGAGATCTGGGCCTCGTCCTTCGAAAAGGCGATGCCGGTGACGACGTGGCTTTCCATGATCTCCTCCTCGCTGCAGATCAGCGTGCCGGGCGGCTGGTTGGCATGCGGGTCGATATCCTCGGGCTTGTCGAAGCTCGATCGGACGAAAATCGGCATGTTGTGGACCATGCCGAGTTCCACCGAGCGGACCTGGAGCACTTTTGCGCCCTGGGAGGCCAGTTCCAGCATGTCTTCGAACGCGATCTTGTCGAGCCGGCGCGCCTTCGGCACGATTCGCGGATCGGTGGTGTAGACACCATCGACGTCGGTATAGATGTCGCAGCGGTCCGCCTTGACGGCGGCGGCGATCGCCACAGCCGAGGTGTCGGAGCCGCCGCGGCCGAGCGTGGTGATGCGATTGGTCTCGGGGTTGATGCCCTGGAAGCCGGCGATTACGGCGACCTCCTTGCGCTCCCTGAAGCGCTTGATGATCTCGTTGCCGTCGATATCCTCGATCCGGGCCGAGGCATGGGCGTCGCTGGTCTTGATCGGGATCTGCCAGCCCTGCCAGGAGCGGGCCTGGATACCCATGCCCTGAAGCGCGATGGCAAGCAGGCCGGACGTCACCTGTTCGCCCGAGGCGACCACGGCGTCGTATTCGCGCGCGTCGTGCATCGGCGAGGCCTCGGTGCACCAGGCCACCAACTCGTTGGTTTTACCGGACATCGCCGAGACGACCACTGCCACTTCATGGCCGGCGTCGACCTCACGCTTCACATGGCGTGCGACGTTGCGGATACGTTCGATGTTGGCGACGGATGTGCCGCCGAATTTCATCACGAGGCGGCTCATGACGACGCGTGCATTCCCTCATAAGGATAAGTATGGTGACCCGCGCTGGACGGGTGCCTGCGATACCGACCGCGCGTATACAGAGGGGCGGGGCCGGGGGCAAGCGGGTTCCTGCGGGGCCAATCCGGGCAATGGGTTAATCGAGGTTATGGCGCGCTATATCGATGAGATCCTGCAACCGGGCGAGCGGGTGCTGTATTCGACCAATGCGCACTGGATCTTCTATTTTCCGGCCATCCTCGCATGGATCGCAGCCTTGGGCCTGTTCGTCCTGTCACGGCAAACCGCGGTCGACGGGCTCGTGATTCTGTGTCTCATCGCCTCGGGGGTGGTCGCCTTGGCGGCGCTGTTCTGGACCTTGAAGGGCTGGTTCCACCGCTTCACCACCGAGACCGACGTCACTAACCTGCGAGTTGTGCACAAGACCGGGTTCATCAAGCGCCGCACTTTCGAGATGGCGCTGGACAAGGTCGAGAGCGTCGATGTGAATCAGACCATTCTTGGACGCATTCTCAACTATGGCGACGTGACCATCAATGGCGTGGGGGAAGGTCGCGAAACCATCCGGACCATCGCCTCACCGCTCGCCTTCCGTAGTTCGATCACCACGCGGTAGGACCGCGCTTACTGATGAGCATGCAGCAAGATACTTCCGCTACCGCAAGCCCGCCGCCGGGCTCGACCGTCGACGCCGCCGAGATCGCGAAATTTTCAAAACTCTCGGCCGAGTGGTGGGACCCCAACGGCAAGATGGCCCCGCTGCACCGGATCAACCCGCTGCGGCTCGGCTACATCCGCGATGCGGCCTGCCGCAAGTTCGAACGCAACTTGCGCAGCCTCAACTGCCTCGGCGGCCTGCGCGTGCTCGACATCGGCTGCGGCGCCGGCCTGTTGTGCGAGCCGCTGTCGCGCCTGGGTGCGCAGGTCATCGGCGTCGATCCGTCGGTCAGCAACATCGCCGCCGCGAAGCTGCACGCCGACAAGGCGCATCTGTCGATCGACTATCGCTGCACCACGGTGGAAGAGATCGACCCGCGCGAGCGATTCGACATCGTGCTGGCGATGGAGGTGGTCGAGCACGTCGTCGATGTCGGCGTTTTCCTGAAGCGCTGCGCCGCGATGCTGAAGCCGAACGGGTTGATGGTGGTCTCGACGCTGAACAGGAACTGGAAGAGCTTCGCGCTCGCCATCGTCGGAGCCGAATACGTCCTGCGCTGGCTGCCGCGCGGCACTCATGAGTGGAACAAGTTCGTCACTCCCGACGAGCTGACGAAATACCTGCTCGATAACCGCCTCGTCATCACCGAACAGACCGGCGTCGTCTACAGCCCCTTCGCCGACAAATGGACGCTTTCGTCCGACATCGACGTGAATTACATGGTCGTGGCGGAAGGCATGGTGTGAGGCCACGCCGCTTCCAAGCATTCGGCGTCATCCTGGATCAGCGCTTCGCTTGTCCAGGACGACACTGAATTTGCCGCGCAAGCATCGCACCCATGACATCCGCGTGATTGACCTGCTTGAGCGCTAGCGGCACGTTGCCTCAACTTCCTCTCTCACCCACTCGCCATTCCCCATGTTCACCATCGCCAGCCTCTGGATTCCCTTCACCGTCATTGCCGCGCTCGGCCAGGTCGCGCGCAATGCGATGCAGCGGTCGCTGACGAAGCCGCTGGGGACCTGGGGCGCGACCAATATCCGCTTCCTGTTCGGCTTCCCGTTCTCGCTGCTGTTTCTCGCCGTGGTGCTGGTCGCGACCGGCGATCATCTCGACATGCCGCCGACCGTGTTCTGGCCGTGGTTGCTGCTCGGCGCGCTCAGCCAGATCGTGGCGACCGGCCTGATGTTGCTGGCGATGAACGACCGGTCCTTCGTGGTGACGACGGCCTACCTGAAGACCGAGGCGATCCAGACGGCGATCTTCGGCTTCGTCTTCCTCGGCGATCACCTGACTTGGCTCAAGGTGCTGGCGATCGTGATCGCGACCATCGGCGTCGTCGTCACCGCGCTGCGGCCCGGCGCTGAGAAGAGTTTTGCCGAACTCAAGCCGACCATCACCGGTCTGGTCGCCGCGGCGGCGTTCGCGTTGTCAGCGGTCGGTTTCCGCGGCGCCATCATCAACGTGCCCGGCGTATCCTTTGTGACGGCAGCATCGTTCACGCTGGTGCTCGGCCTGTTCGTGCAGACGCTGATCCTGACGATCTATCTGCTTTGGCGCGCGCCGAAGGTGCTTCAGGCGATTTTGGGGCTGTGGAAGCCATCGCTGCTCGCGGGCTTCATGGGCGCGTTCGCCTCGCAGTTCTGGTTCCTCGCCTTCGCGCTGACGGCCGCCGCCAACGTCCGCACGCTCGCTCTGATCGAGGTGCTGTTCGCGCAGGCCGTGGCGTATTACTCGTTCAAGCAGCCAATCGCGGCACGTGAGATTCTTGGCATCGGGCTGATCGTGGTCGGCGTGGCGGTGCTGGTGGCGGTTTAGTTCCGGTCTTCCGGCAGCGTCGGCAGCGGCGACACCTCGATGCCTTCGTCGATCAGCGACTTGGCTTCGTCGGGCGAAGCCTCGCCGTAGATCGGACGGTGCTCCTTGTCGCCGTAATGCATCGCGCGGGCCTCGTTCGCAAAACGCTCGCCGACATTGTCGGCGTTTTTCACGATGTGATCGCGCAGCTCTTTGAGCTTGGTGCGAAGCTCCTTCTCCTGCGCCATCATCAGCGAGGTCGGTCCGGACAGTGTAGCCTCGGGCGTGGTCGCAGCCACGGGCTCCGGGGGCGGCGTCGCGGGTCCGCGGCCTTTCTTGCCGACGATGCGAGGCGCCATGATCGCTTTGTTGATCCTGGCCGAGCCGCAGATCGGACAGGTCACGAGCTTGCGCTTCACCTGCGAATCGTATGCCGACGAGCTCTGGAACCAACTTTCGAAGTCGTGGTTTCGGTCGCAGTGGAGCGCGTAGCGGATCATGCCGATCCCCGCACGAGGTGCAGATGGTCCGGCCCCGCCTTGGGATCGGCGACGCCGAAGCGGCGGCCGTGCTGGAGCGAGGGGATTGCGCGGCGCGCGGTCTCGACCTTGGCCGGATCGATCCTGGCCATGATGATGCCCGGCTCGACATCGCCCTCGGCGAGGATCTCGCCCCAGGGATCGATGATCAGCGAATGGCCATAGGTCTCGCGCTTGTTCTCATGCAGGCCGGCCTGCGCGGCGGCGAAGATGAAACAGCCGGTCTCGATCGCGCGTGCACGCAGCAGCACGTGCCAATGCGCTTCACCGGTCTTGCGGGTGAAGGCCGAGGGCACCGTGATGAAGTATGCGCCGCTCTCGGCCAGCGCGCGGTAGAGCGCGGGGAAGCGCACGTCGTAGCAGATCGTCAGCCCGACGCGGCCCCAGGGCAGGTCGGAGATCACGGCGGTCTCGCCCGGCTGGTAATTGGCGGATTCGCGATAACTCTCGCCGTCCGGCAGCTCGATGTCGAACATGTGGATCTTGTCGTAGCTCGCGAGCACACTGCCCTCGGGCCCGATCAGGAAGGAGCGGTTGACCGCTTTCTCCTCTGAGAAGCGCAGCGCCAGCGAGCCGACATGGATGTGGATTTTCAGCTCCGCCGCGAGCGCCCGGTAGGTCCTCAGCGAGTGGTCGTCGTTTTCGCTTTGGAGGTGCTCGAACAGCGCCTTGCGGTTGACCTGCATCATGTTGCTGACTTCGGGCGTCTGCACGTAGTCGGCGCCATTGGCCGCAGCCTGCCGGATCAGTTTGGTGGCCTGCGCGAGGCTCGGCTCGGGCATCAGGCCGGTGCGCATCTGCACCATGGCCGCGGTGAAGGTCCCGATCTCGTTCATGACTCCGCCTTCACATCTTCAAGCATGCCGTCGAGCTTGCCGCCGCGGTCGAGCGCATAGAGTTCGTCGCAGCCCCCAACATGGGTTCCGCCGATCCAGATCTGCGGGAAGGTCGTACCCTCGCCGGCGCGATCGTACATCTCTTGGCGCCAGGACGGGTTCTTGGCGATATCGAACTCCGTGAAGGTTGCCTTCTTGCGGGTCAGCAGCGACCTGGCGGCGGAACAATAGCCGCAGCCCGGCCTCGTGTAGATCTCCACAGCAGCGGTCATGTTGTCTGGCGCTCTCATGTCATGAATTCATTGAATTATATGGGACTTCACCGGCTCTCGACAACCCGGGCAAAGACCAGCACGTCCACTTGGGCCGCCTTGGCGCGGAGCAGGGCCCGCGCGCAGGCATCCAGCGTCGCACCCGAGGTCAGGACGTCGTCGATGAGGACAATGCGCCGACCTTGGACCTCCGCCTGACGGTCGGGCGATACCTGGAATGCGCCCTGCACATTGGTGGCGCGCTGGGCCCGCGACAGGCCGATCTGTTGCTCGGTGGCGCGTACCCGGCGCAGCATCTCGGCCTTCACTTTCACCCCGCTCTGCCTCTCGACGATCCGCGCCAGTGCCCCGGACTGGTTGTAGCGGCGGCGCCAGGCCCTTCGCCAATGCAGGGGAACAGGCACCAGCATATTGGCTTGGCTGAGCAGTTCGCCGCCCGCGCGCGCCATCCAGCGGCCCATGGCGGGCGCCAAATCCGTGCGGTCCTGGTATTTCAGCGCATGCACCAGGGTGCGCGCGACGTCGTCATAACGTACCGCGGCGCGCGCCCGCTGGTAGGCCGGTGGGCTCGCGATCGCCTCCATCGACAGCATGTCGGGGCCGGGGTCATACACAAAGGGAATGCCGAGCCGCGGGCAGTAGGGCCGTTCGATGAACGACAGCCGCGCCCAGCAGGCCGCGCACACGCCCTCGCCATCGACTGGCTCGCGGCAGGACACACACAAGGTCGGCAGCGCGATGTCGAGCGCGAGCCGCGCCGCACGCGACAGGGCATGGCGGCCGGCCGTCCATGCGGCCCGCAAGGGTCCGGAGAGCGAGCGGGAAGGGGCGGAGGCGTCCATGGGGAGAAGCTAGCGTTCCGCGCTTGTCGGCTCAAGCAGCACTCTCGTGCGCCGGCTCTGCGGAGCGTCACTGCGTGCCGCACCGCGTCCGGGACAGAACAGAGGCGATTGCCAGAACGACTTGGATCGGCGTAACCAGCGGCATGGCTCAGCCCTCCCAGACCCCGCCCGCTCTGTTCGATCGCGCCTTGCTGCATGCGCGGCAGCGGCGCGCGCAGACGCAGGGCGAGGTCACCTTCCTGCTCGATCGGGTCGCCGAGGACATGTCGGACCGGCTGGCTGCTGTGATGCGCGAGTTTCACGCGGGAGCCGATCTCTGGACGCCCGGCGAGGGACTTGCGGCGTTGCGCTCGCGACTGCCTTGCGTCGAGCGGATCGCGCTCGACGCAGCGGGTATGGAGACACTTCCCTTTGCACCGGAGAGCCTCGACCTCGTCGTGTCGGCGCTGGCGCTGCAATTCGTCAACGACCTGCCGGGCGTGCTCGCGCAAATCCGTCGTGCGCTCAAGCCGGATGGTCTGCTGCTCGCCGCGATGATCGGTGGCGACAGCCTGACCGAGCTGCGGCAGGCGTTCGCCGCGGCGGAAGCTGAATGCGAAGGCGGCGTGTCGCCGCGCGTGGTGCCGTTCGCTGACTTGCGCGACATCGGCGCGCTGTTGCAGCGGGCAGGCTTTGCGCTGCCGGTCACCGATGTCGACCGCGTCGTGGTGCGTTACGCCAATGCATTCGCGCTGATGCAGGATCTCCGCCGCATGGGCGCGGCCAATGTGCTGATCGAGCGGCGCCGCACGTTATCGCGGCGCGCGACGCTGCTGCGGATGGCCGAGATTTATGCCGAACGCTTTGCCGATGCCGACGGCCGCATTCGCGCGACATTCGACATCATCTGGCTCTCGGGCTGGGCCCCGCATGCGAGCCAGCAGCAGCCGCTGAAGCCGGGGTCGGCGAAGGCGAGCCTGGCGGAGGCGGTGAAGAAGGCGGGGAAGGAGTGACGTGTGTCCCGGACGCGCTGCAGCGTTCTTACGCTGCTGCGCAGAGCCGGGACCCAGCCCTGCGGCAAGCATGGGCCCCGGCTCAGCAGCGCATCGCTGAAGGAGCGCTGCGCTGCGTCCGGGGCACCAGCGCGGCCTCACATCAGCAGATCAATCAGATGCGGGATCAGCGGAATGTCCGCTGGCGGCATGGGATAGTCGCGCAACTTGTTGGAGCGAACCCAGGCGAGATTCTGGCCCTCGCGCGCCGTCACAATGCCTTCCCAGCGCCGGCAGATGAAGAGCGGCATCAACAGATGAAAGGTCTCGTAGCCGTGGCTCGCAAAGGTCAGCGGGGCCAGGCAGGGTTCGGCGACGGTGATGCCGAGCTCCTCGTGGAGCTCGCGGATCAGGCTCTGCTCCGGCCGCTCGCCGGGTTCACATTTGCCGCCGGGAAATTCCCAGAGGCCGGCCAGCGTCTTGCCCTCCGGGCGCTGCGCGATCAGGACGCGCTTGTCGGCATCGACAAGCGCGCAGGCCACCACCAGTGTCAGTTTGAGATCGGCCATGCCTGGAATGTCGCTCGCTGAAGATCATCCGTAACGGTCCGTTAACCCGTTACGGCCCGGTTTCCGAGGTCTCCATAAGTCATATTTAATCGACGGTTCCTAGAGTGGAAAAGCTCAGATTCCGGGATCCCCACCTATGCGTGCCGCGCTTCGCACAATTCTCCAACGGTTCGGTCTCGATCAACGCGGCAATATCGCAGTGATCTTCGCGCTGACCTGCGTCCCGCTGATCACCGCGGTCGGCTGCGGGATCGACTATTCGCGGGCGACGCAGATCAGATCCAAGCTGCAGGCTGCGGCGGACGCCGCCAGCGTCGGTTCGATTGCCAAGAATTCGCCGGCGTACCTCGCGGCTGGCACCATGATGGCGGACGGATCCATTGCGGCCGGAGTCACCGACGCTAAGAACATCTTCGACGCCAACCGGGCAAATCAGAACGGATACACGCTCACCAGCGTGACGCCGGTCGTCTCAAAGACTGGCTCCACGGTAACCTCGACGGTCAATTTTTCCGCGACCATCAACACGATGTTTCTCGGCGTGATCGGCAAGAGCACGGTGGCGATGTCGGGCACTTCCACGGCCACGGCCAACATGCCGCTCTATATCGACTTCTATCTCCTGTTGGACAATTCTCCGTCGATGGGTGTCGCAGCGACACCGACCGACATAACGAATTTGCAGGCAAAGACCGGTGGATGCGCATTCGCGTGTCACGACACCTCCAAGAAGGCCGGCACAAGCAACTACGACATTGCCAAAGCAAATGGCATCACTACCCGAATCGACGTGGTGCGCCAGGCGAGCGCGAACTTGATGGACACAGCCCGGAACACGCAGACCTACACGAACCAGTTCAGGATGGCGATCTACGATTTCGGCGCTGCGTCAGCGACGATCGGATTGAGAAATCTGTTTTCGCTCTCGTCGAGCCTGACGTCCGCCAAGACTGCGGCGGGAAACATCGACCTGATGTCGGTCGCCGGTCAGAATGACGCTTTTACTGCCGATAAGGATACTCCCTTCACCGCCATCTTTCCCGCAATCAATAGCGCAATCGCCTCGCCGGGAGTCGGCACATCTTCCGCCCCCCTGAAGTATTTGTTTTTTGTATCGGACGGCGTCGCCGATGAAAGCAATGCCTCTTGCCTGAAGACGATGTACAATAAGAATTGGGGAAACATAGCGCCGCGCTGTCAGTCACCTATCAATCCCGCGCTGTGCACGACGTTGAAGAACCGCGGTATCAAGGTCGCGGTGCTGTACACAACGTATCAGCCTCCTACTGACAGCTGGTACAAGGACTGGATCGCGCCCTTCAACGCCGGGACATGGGGGCCGTCCCCGAACAGCGAGATCGCGCAGAACATGGAGAGCTGCGCTTCGCCAGGATTCTATTTCGAGGTTAGCCCCACCCAGGGCATTTCGGACGCGATGAACGCTCTGTTCCGGAAGGCGCTCGCGGACGCACGGATCTCGGGGTGATTTGATCCGGGTGAGAGGGACTCTCCGCGAGTCCGGTTGTCAGCGTCGATGCGGCAGCGGCCCCTCACCCCGCAAGAACGGCTATCGGATTCACACATCGGCCATTCGCAGTGAGGCGCCAAATTTGATGCGCTGGAGGGCTTCGAGCCCCAAGCGCATGGTTTTTGGTCCCGGCTTGCCAT